>CAVHSB010000090.1:0-7920 GCA_963638635.1 Flexilinea sp. | reverse complement strand
ATTAAAGAAAAATGATGGCTTTTCAATCAAACCACCTCTTGTGTTTATCTGTAAATCTATATAACAGTACTCACAACTATGCCCGATGCCCGAAAGAGAGCACTAAAGCACATAGACAATCGTACTACCCTGTATAAAGTCAATAATGGATTAGAGCTCTTACATTTCAGAGAGAATATTGACTATTATAGCTAATCATTATTTATATATTGGTGTATTCTCCCTTACTACACAAACCAATTCTTCTGGTATATTCACACCATGTGCAAGCAAAGAATCTAGAAAACTATTTAATGCCTCATACTTGGCCTCTTTCGCTATTTCAGATCTGGCTTTTTCTGCTTCTTCTCTTGCTTCTGCTCTTAGTTTTTCTTTATTCTCTTCTAGGATCTCATCCTTGAGCTCGTCTTTTAACTCATCCCTATGACTCGCAATGTAATCATCAAAGGCCAGACTCATAAAGCCCTTTTCTCTCTTCATCATAATTCTCTCCTTGTTCTTATCGCTCAATGCCCTCTTGAACTCTCGTATGCTTGTCTCTTCCGAGCTCGTTGCATGCATTGCCTCTACCAGCTCTCCTATTGAATCATTGCCTTTCCACTCACCATTAACTCTTATGACATTGATGCCATCTGAATATTTGTACGCTGCACCTTTAATATAGCATTCTTTTATGTATAGCGGCAGATTCAGCTCCTCTTTTCTGAATGGATTATCGCTATGGAATATTATGAGATACACATCCACCATCTCATCATACCCAATCCCGGCCCTCTCCATCACTCTGAGCTTCGATGCATAGAAACCTTCTCTTCTATGCCCGAAGTCTATTGCTCTGTTCTGTATCTCTACAGCTATCTTCCTCCCATCCTCTGTTATTACAAGACAGTCAAATATTGCCTTCTTCAGATATGGAAGACTAGAGTCATTCTCCTTTGACTCTGCATTGACTATCCTTATCTTCCCCGGCCCTGTCTCTCCTGCATATCTGAGAACCCTGTCTATTATCTCATAGGCGATGCCCTCAAAGATGCGTACGGAGCCTGCAAAGAATTCTGAGTCATAGAAGTTCGCCTCCTCAATCCTTCTTCTCAGATTCCTGTAGATCTCTTCAAAATCCTTCTTCATAAGACCTCCTACTTATATATCGCTTTTGATTTCAATTTCGGCTAATTCTTTGGAGATCTTTTTTTTGCTTTTTGAAAATCACAGAGAGCTTTTACATCATCCTATCTTTTCTCTTTAAGCACGCTCTATCCAACTGAAGACATAGCTACAAATGTACTATTGTTGATCATATTCAACACTCTCAATGTATTTTCTGAAAGAGGTCGTCAAGAGTAACTACACTTTGAATTCTTGAAGAATACATTCCTTCTTTGACGCCGTATGTTGTTACAATAACCAGCTGTACAGCCTTCTTTGTGCCTGTTACCTCTTTGAAGATGCTTATCTTATTGCGTAGTTCCTCATCGTAGTCTTTGGTTATCGTATAGCTATTTTCAGAGAACTTCATCTCAAGAAGATTTATTATTCTATCTCTTCTGTCTATGAGCATATCAATCTGAGCTCCACTGTGATTCTCTGTTGTCTTAGTATTCCAAACAGACACCTCAGAGGATACACCTGCAATAGACAATTTATGCTTAATTTGCTTTAGATGGTCCTTGCAAAGCTGTTCAAAGGTGAGACCTGCCCATACTCTTCTAGAAGGGTGATCTAAATGATGAGACCAGAACTCTTCGTCCTTACCATAGTTATCTTTCACAAACCGCAGATAGAACCTAGTGAAGTAATCTGATAATTGATATATTGTTCCCTTCTTCTTATTTCCAAAGAGCATATATGTCCTTATGAAGCCAGAATCCTCCAAATTTCTAAGCATAGCTGTGAAGTAAGAATTATTGGCGAGCTTTGTCTCTTCAAGTAGCTCTGTTTTATTCATTCCAATCGTCTTTTTAAATAGCGCCTCAACAATCTTTATATAGCTATTGCTATTTGAGAAGAGAGTTCTATAGAGATTATCAAACTCATCCCAGAGCACGCATCTCTTCTTAAAGAAGATGTTATCTATATTCTCCCCGGGAGACATATTCTTTGAAAGGAGGTTCAGATAGTACGGAATACCACCAAGAGCCATATAGCATTCGCATATGTCATATCTGCTCCAGTTTATCTGCTTCTTCTCTATTAGGAATTTCTCTGTTTCATATAGATTGAATGGTTCAAGATATATGCGGCAGTTTTGCCTATTAAACAATCCACCCTTATTATGCTCAAAGTTATCAACAAGCCAAGCAGATGCAGATCCACATACAATCAGCATTAGATTATTCTTTGCAGCACCGAAGCTATTCCAAAAATACTCAAAGGCCTCTAAGAAGCCTGACTTCTGATTATCAAGCCAAGGCATCTCATCAAAGAAGACTATATGCTTATTATCATCTTTGAATTCATCAAGATAATCTCTCAATAGAAAGAAAGCTTCCCTCCAGGTCTTTGGAATGGCTATATCCTTTTTCCATTGACGCTTAAGCTCATCATAAAAATTATAAAGCTGCTCATTTTTACTCAGATGATTATCGCCAACAAGCTTAAAGTCAAAACGATTATCAAAGAATTGGTTTATAAGAAAGCTCTTACCAACTCTACGTCTCCCATAGACTATTACCAATTGAGATTCGTTAGCGCTACAACACTCTTCAAGCTGCTTTATCTCATTTTCGCGACTTATAATTAACTCTTTTGCCATATCTATAATATATAATAAAAAAGCTAATAATCAATGATTTTCTGCTTTTATGTCGGTTATAAATACAAATAAAAGCAATAAATTAGGTATTTTGTATCTTAGTCTTCAAAACTCTGCAACTCTTGAAATCAAAAGCAAACTTAAGCAATCTATTTGTACCGCCCAACGTCTTCATGTTTTTTTGCAATTACACAATTAAAGAAAAATGATGGCTTTTCAATCAAACCACCTCTTGTGTTTATCTGTAAATCTATATAACAGTACTCACAACTATGCCCGATGCCCGAAAGAGAGCACTAAAGCACATAGACAATCGTACTACCCTGTATAAAGTCAATAATGGATTAGAGCTCTTACATTTCAGAGAGAATATTGACTATTATAGCTAATCATTATTTATATATTGGTGTATTCTCCCTTACTACACAAACCAATTCTTCTGGTATATTCACACCATGTGCAAGCAAAGAATCTAGAAAACTATTTAATGCCTCATACTTGGCCTCTTTCGCTATTTCAGATCTGGCTTTTTCTGCTTCTTCTCTTGCTTCTGCTCTTAGTTTTTCTTTATTCTCTTCTAGGATCTCATCCTTGAGCTCGTCTTTTAACTCATCCCTATGACTCGCAATGTAATCATCAAAGGCCAGACTCATAAAGCCCTTTTCTCTCTTCATCATAATTCTCTCCTTGTTCTTATCGCTCAATGCCCTCTTGAACTCTCGTATGCTTGTCTCTTCCGAGCTCGTTGCATGCATTGCCTCTACCAGCTCTCCTATTGAATCATTGCCTTTCCACTCACCATTAACTCTTATGACATTGATGCCATCTGAATATTTGTACGCTGCACCTTTAATATAGCATTCTTTTATGTATAGCGGCAGATTCAGCTCCTCTTTTCTGAATGGATTATCGCTATGGAATATTATGAGATACACATCCACCATCTCATCATACCCAATCCCGGCCCTCTCCATCACTCTGAGCTTCGATGCATAGAAACCTTCTCTTCTATGCCCGAAGTCTATTGCTCTGTTCTGTATCTCTACAGCTATCTTCCTCCCATCCTCTGTTATTACAAGACAGTCAAATATTGCCTTCTTCAGATATGGAAGACTAGAGTCATTCTCCTTTGACTCTGCATTGACTATCCTTATCTTCCCCGGCCCTGTCTCTCCTGCATATCTGAGAACCCTGTCTATTATCTCATAGGCGATGCCCTCAAAGATGCGTACGGAGCCTGCAAAGAATTCTGAGTCATAGAAGTTCGCCTCCTCAATCCTTCTTCTCAGATTCCTGTAGATCTCTTCAAAATCCTTCTTCATAAGACCTCCTACTTATATATCGCTTTTGATTTCAATTTCGGCTAACAATTCGAAGATCTGATATGAAAAAAGCCTCTGGATTTGACTCCAGAGACCGAGTGTAAAACAAACAACATTATTTTTTCTTGCCGAGATTATCTGCAAGCTCAGTAATTTTCTCGCAAGCTGTACTGTGGCCGCAGCCTGAACAAGCGCCGCCACATGAAGCTCCACAGCTGTTTTTACCAGCCTTCTTGTCCTTTCTCATCTTATAGATGATAAGCGAGACAATAGCTATTAAGATAACCAGAACAATAAAAGTACCCAAATTCATTTTTATTATTTAGCAGCACTCTTAAGCATGTTCTTCTCTTCGCCTTCATAAGGATTCTTGCGAACAAGAAGATAAATCAAACCTGCAAGAGCTGCGAGACCTACTATAAAGCCAAGTACAGAACCACAACCTGTGAACATAGCACCAAGCTGATAGATTATGAGTGATACTACATAAGCAAAGCCACACTGATAACCTACTGCTGCCCAAAACCACTTTGTGTTATTCATCTCTCTCTTGATAGCACCCATAGCTGCAAAGCAAGGAGCACAGAGAAGGTTGAATACTAGGAATGAGTAGCTTGAAAGTGCTGTATAGTACTGCTGCATTGTTCCCCAGATTTCAACACCATCTTCAGCAACCTCAGCAAAGCCAAATAGAATACCGAAGGTAGAAACAACGTTCTCTTTTGCGATAAGACCTGTGATAGTTGCAACAGCAGCCTGCCAGAATCCCCAGCCAAGAGGAGCGAAAATCCAGCAAATAGCAGAACCAATCTTAGCAAGAATAGAGTTGTTAAGATCCTCAACCATTCCAAATCCACCATTCTCAAAGCCAAATGCCTGTAAGAACCAGAGGAGGATAGCAGAGAGAAGGATTACAGTACCAGCCTTCTTGATGAAGGACCAGCCTCTTTCCCACATTGATCTTAAGATAGATCCTACTGTTGGCCAGTGGTAAGCAGGAAGTTCCATTACAAATGGAGCTGGATCACCAGAGAAGAGCTTAGTCTTCTTAAGAAGAATACCAGATACTATGATAGCTGCAATACCTACAAAGTAAGCTGAAGGAGCAACCCACCATGCACCATCAAATAAGGCACCAGCAATAAGAGCAATGATTGGAAGCTTAGCACCACATGGAATGAATGTAGTTGTCATGATAGTCATACGTCTATCTCTTTCATTCTCGATAGTTCTGCTTGCCATGATTCCAGGAACACCGCAACCAGTACCGATAAGCATAGGAATGAATGACTTACCAGAGAGACCGAACTTCCTGAAGATTCTATCCATGATGAATGCTACACGAGCCATGTAACCACAGCCCTCGAGGAATGCGAGGAAGATGAAGAGTACGAGCATCTGAGGTACAAAGCCAAGAACTGCACCAACACCACCAACGATACCGTCAAGGATAAGGCCCTTAAGCCAATCAGCACATCCAACAGCATCAAGGCCACTCTCAATAAGAGCAGGAATACCAGGAACCTCATGACCAAAGAAGGACCAAGAATCACCAAATAGGCCATCGTTAGTCCAATCTGTGAGCCATGCACCAACTGTAGTAACAGATACATAGTAAACTAAGAACATTACCAAAGCGAAGATTGGAAGAGCTGCCCATCTATTAGTTACGACCTTATCGATCTTATCTGAAACTGAGAGGCCCTTTGACTTCTTCTTTAGACAGCCCTTAATAATAGATGCAATATAAACATAGCGCTCATTTGTAATGATTGATTCAGCATCATCATCAAGTTCTTTCTCTGCAGCCTCGATATCACTCTCGATATGAGTCAGAGTTGCCTTCTCAATGTTAAGAGCCTCAAGAACCTTCTCATCACGCTCGAAGATCTTTATTGCATACCATCTCTGCTGCTCTTCTGGAAGATCATGTAGTGTAGCCTCCTCGATATGAGCAATAGCATGCTCAACAACACCAGAGAAGGAGTGCATTGGAACTGTCTTAGTATTCTTAGCAGCATCCAGTGCAGCCTCAGCAGCCTCCATGACACCAGTGCCCTTAAGAGCTGAAATCTCAACTACCTTAACACCAAGCTCTCTAGAAAGCTCTGCAAGATTGATCTTGTCGCCATTCTTCTTAACAACATCCATCATGTTGATAGCTACAACAACAGGAATTCCAAGCTCTGTGAGCTGAGTTGTCAAATAGAGGTTTCTCTCAAGGTTAGTACCATCAACAATGTTAAGAATTGCATCTGGTCTCTCTTTAACAAGGTAGTTTCTAGCTACTACCTCTTCAAGAGTATATGGAGAGAGAGAATAAATACCAGGAAGGTCCATGATGATGACATCCTTGTGTCCCTTAAGCTTACCTTCCTTCTTCTCAACTGTTACACCTGGCCAGTTACCAACGTACTGGTTAGATCCTGTTAAGGCATTAAAAAGCGTTGTCTTACCCGCATTCGGGTTTCCAGCTAATGCGATTTTGATTTCCATTTATCTGATCCTTCTTTAATTACTCTACGTCAATCATTGCAGCATCTGCTTTTCTTACTGAAAGCTCATAGCCTCTAACAGTAAGCTCGATTGGGTCTCCAAGTGGTGCTACCTTTCTTACATGAATCTCTACGCCCTTAGTGATTCCCATGTCCATGATTCTGCGCTTTGTTGCGCCCTCGCCGTTGAGCTTTACAACCTTGCAATTCTCTCCGACTTTCACGTCTTTAAGTGTTTTCATCTATATACTCCTTACCTTCAGACCATTATCTTTCCAGCCATTTCCTTGGAAATAGCAACTCTGGATTCCTTAACGTTTACAATAAGGTTTCCACCAATCTCTGTAATAATCTTAATCTCAGCACCTGGAACAAACCCAAGATCAGCAAGATGCTTTTTGACCTCTTGAGAACCACCAATCCTCATGATCATCATTGCCTCTCCCTGGTTTGCTAAAGTAATTGGCATCAATTTGACAAACTCCTTGGTTAGATTATTCTAACCTTACATAGGGTTAGCATTTTCTAACTTAGTTAGTCAAGTCTACCACAAAACCATTAGCTCATTTATTTTTTGATTTGCTTTTACTGTCAAAAATTAGTACCTTATTAATAAGGTGTTATTAAAATGAAAGTTCAGGAATCAGCAGAAAATTACCTTGAAACTATACTCGTACTGCAGCAAAAGCAAGGTGTAGTACGCTCAATTGATATAGTAAATGAAATGCAATTCTCAAAGCCTTCTGTCAGTATTGCAATGAAGAATTTAAGAGAAGCTGGCTTTATAAATATGGACGAGGATGGCCATATTACACTTCTGCCTCCAGGGGAGGAGATAGCTAAGAAGATATATGAGAGACATGTACTCGTGTCTAATTGGCTGACCAAGCTTGGAGTCCCAAGAGAGATAGCAGTAGAGGATGCATGCAGAATGGAGCATGTAATATCTGAAGAGACCTTCAATGCCTTCAGAAAGCTAGCAACAGAGGAAAAATAATGGCAACAGCATCCATGATACTAGGCATAATCTCAATATGCATTACACTACCAAAGAGCTTGTTTCTGCTTCCTGTTGGCCTTATTTCACTAACACTAGCAATACTTGCATTGGTCTTTGGAATAATAAGCTTAAAGGAAGAAGGATCTAACGCTAAAGCTATAGCTGGTGTCACAACTGGCAGTGTTACTATATTCATCTCTATCTGCACTGCGCTTTTCTATTTATTCCTACTAGCTCTATAGGCTTTACAAAGTCTTAGTAATTCAAGTAGAATCACTATGTCCAAAAAGGAGAGATGTCCGAGTGGTCGAAGGTGCACGATTGGAAGTCGTGTATGGTCAAAAGCCATCG
>CAVHSB010000089.1:3772-7940 GCA_963638635.1 Flexilinea sp. | reverse complement strand
TTGGAACCTATAAAGAGCTTATAAGAATGAACATGGAAGGCTACATATCATTCAAGAATGTAGTAACATTCAATATGGATGAGTATGTAGGGCTTCCTGAGAATCATCCTCAAAGCTATCATACCTTCATGAAAACCAACCTCTTCGACTTTATTGATATTCCAGAGGAGAATATCAATATTCTCAATGGGAATGCAGAGGATTTAGATGCAGAATGCGAGCGCTATGAGGAGAAGATAAAGAGCTATGGCGGCATAGATCTGTTTTTAGGTGGAATAGGTTCAGATGGCCATATTGCTTTCAATGAGCCATTTTCATCTCTGAAGTCCAGAACCAGAGTGAAATCCCTTACCTATGATACTAAGGTCATGAATTCTAGATTCTTTGACTATGATATTTCAAAGGTTCCATCTCGTGCGCTTACTGTTGGCGTTGAGACAGTCACAGATAGCAAGGAAGTCATAATATTGGTAAATGGACACGCTAAGGCTAGAGCACTAGCAGCGACAGTTGAAGGCTCTGTGTCGCAATATTGGACATGCTCAGCGCTTCAGATGCATAAAAGGGCAATCATAGTATGTGATGAGCCTGCATGCGGAGAGCTTAAGGTAAGCACATATAAGTACTTCAAGGATATTGAGTGCAGCAATATCGATCCGGAGAATGCTTAGTTTTCACGGAATTAACATTAGATGCATTGTGATTTAACATGCATCTAATATTCTCTGATCATAGGTAAAGATAAAAGATCAGAACCAAAGATATAAAGCTATAGCAAAGGGATCAAACGTATTATTCCTAGCAAGTGAATGCTTAGAATCTATGGTTCTTTTTCTTTCTCCCTTAATCGAATTATAGATTCCCAGTTTCTGCTGGGAATTCTTTATCTAACCCTTATAAGCTCGTACTCTCTAGATCCGAGTCCTATAGACTCTGCATACTCGAGTCCCTGCTTCCAGCTTGTCTCTGGGTGTATATCATCAAAGTGGTCATGGTGTGTATGCTTGACTTCATTTAGAATTGAGTTGGAATTCTCCGGCATGCTATTTACAGCATCAGCACATGCCTTGTCGAGCGCTACGGGATCCTTTGATGCAAATATTCCTACATTAGGAACGATAGGTGCATCATTCTCATCATGACAATCGCAATTAGGGGAGATATCTACTGCTATGTTTATATAGAAGCAATCGCGTCCTGTAATGACAGCCTTTGCATATTCCATCATCCTGCAATTAAGCATCTCGTTGCTGTTATCTGCCCCGGCTCTTATAGCGTCTTTGGGACAAATGGCGATACAGCGTCCGCAGCCTACGCACTTATCGTGGTTTATGTGGGCCTTACCGCTAGTGAACTCTGGCGCTGAATGTGCGCATATCTTCTCACACTTATGGCAGGCTATGCATATCTCCTCCTTGACCTGAGGCTTTCCTGCTGCATGCATCTCCATCTTTCCACGCCTTGATCCGCATCCCATTCCAATGTTCTTCAATGCCCCACCAAAGCCTGTAGACTCATGGCCTTTGAAGTGTGATAGAGCAATGAATATATCGGCATCCATTATGGCTCTGCCGATCTTTGCATTCTTTACGTATTTACCGCCTTCGACTGGAATCTCTACATCATCATCGCCCTTGAGTCCATCAGCAATGATAATATTTGCACCTGTTGATAGTGGTGAGAAGCCATTGAGAGCTGCGCTATCAAGATGATCAAGTGCATTCTTCCTGCCACCGACATAGAGTGTGTTGCAATCTGTGAGAAAGGGCTTACCTCCCAAGCTCTTTACTTCATCAGCTACTACCTTAGCCCAATTAGGACGCAGAAATGCGAGGTTGCCAGGCTCTCCGAAATGTAGCTTTATTGCTGCATAGTGGTTTTCAAAGTTGATGTCTCCTATACCTGCACTCTCTATCACTCTCTTAAGCTTATCTAAGAGATTATTGCCGAACTCTGTCCTTAAATCTGAATAATATACCTTGCTTCTCATCTCAAGCCCATCTCCTTTGCGACCTTTATTACAAGCCTTGGATTATCTGTCATAATGGTATCTACACCGAGTGAGAAGAGCCTTCTCATCTCCTCCTCGTCATTTATAGTCCATACCATTATGATAGCACCTCTTTTATGCATCTCTTTTATGAAGTGCTTCGTTATTATATTAATGTGATATTGAGCAACAGGAACCTGGAATATAAGTAATCTGTTGAATTTCTTTGGAAGCAATCTTAGCTTTTCTCTGAAAAGGAGAGGTATGACTTCCAATGTTGTAACGCTTGTCTGGATATCTGGTGCAAGACGCCTTAGCTTTTTGAGGTTTTTAAGATGAAAGGATGCCCCACAGACTCTTTTTTCAGCATTATTGCGTCTAATTACATCTATGAAGATATCGACGATATCCTCTTCCTGGCTTTTGAGATCGATATTGAAGCGAGAATCTGGACATGCCTTTAGAGCTTCATCCAAGGTACAGAGCTTTACGCCTTTTCCTCTATATGGATAGGTTTTTCCTCCATCCTTTGTGAATGTATATCCAGCATCAAGCGCTTTGAGTTCACTTAGAGTATGGCTTTCAACTGTTCCTTTTCCGTCTGTGTTTCTCTCTAGGGTCGGATCATGCCATATGACAATCTCCTTGTCCTTTGTAAGATGTACATCTGTCTCTATTACATCTATACCGAGTTTTGCTGCAGATATAAATGCCTCCAGAGTATTCTCCGGGTAGTTTGCGCTGTCTCCGCGATGTGCTACTACACGTGGAAGCGGCGATAGAAAATCACTCATTCCTTGACCTCTTTCTTGTACTTGGCTATAGCTTCGCTCTTTCTGAAGATCTTTTCAAATCTTTGCATCTCACTTTCGCTTAGCCCTGCACGTTCTATAATGTCTGCAAGAAATTGCTTTGTCCATTTTTCCTCTTCATCCCATTTGTAGTAGCCGATGGATGATAGATGTGAGGAAATCTCATCAACGCCTTGGTCTATTCTAGCCTTATCTATTGCTACCATCCCCTGCTTATAAGGAAGAGACTTCGTAAATAGTGTATATGCGATTATCTGTACCGCCTGTGAAAGATTCAAGGATGGAAATAGCTCAGAGGTAGGTATAGTGACTATAGCGGAGCATTTGTTTACCTCATCATCTCTAAGGCCATCTGCCTCACGTCCGAATACTATTGATACAGTGCCTTCAGGATACTCTGATAGCTTCTCTGCAAGCTGTTCAGGAGAATATGAGCTCATCTTTCTGAGCTTTCCTCTGCGCCTTGTTGCTCCAATTGAGAGAGATGTCGCTTCAAGTGCCTCATCAAGGCTCTTGTATCTTTTAGCATTTTCCCAAAGATCAGAAGCATGAAGTGCCAATGTCCTGAGTCTATTCTCGTCATATTCCTTATCGCCAACGACTGCTAGATGGGTAAGCCCCATAGTCTTCATTGCTCTGCATACTGAGCCTATGTTGGCAGCATCCTGAGTCTCCACAAGTACTATCTGTATTCTATCCAGCCAATTATTCTTTTCCATGAATTAAATTTTATAGGTTATTGTTATTTTTTGCCATACACTGCTATACTTTTGCCATGGATAATCAGAGTGATAATAAGTACTTAAAGGGCATTAGAGGTGCTCTATATTTCTTTGTGGCATTAGCGTGTCTATGCATTCTGAAATTATGCTCTTCAATAGTTCTTCCCATTGTGATTGCATCATTCATATTCATTTTTGTGAATCCTCTTTTAATTAAACTCGATCAGCTCAGATTTCCAAAGTGGCTATCAACAATTCTTGTTCTGTTGATTGTCATATTATTCTTTGTTTTATGCATAATTACGTTCTTCTCTATGGTGAATATGCTGATAAAAGAGATGCCATTTTATTACATGAGAATACGTACACTTGATGATTACATAACAAAGGTTCTTGCAAAGGCATCCAGCATTGTATCTACTAAATTCGAGTCTGACGCGCTTGATTTTTTGGCAACTGGTAGCGAGACTACAGGCTTCTCGCTTCTTTCTTGGCTTAGTGGCGATGGATATTCAAAGATCGTTTCATATTTATCTGGTCTTACATCAAAGTTCATTGGCATAATCGGAACATGTGTTATGGTCTTCCTTTATCTTCTGTTCATAATTCTTGAAAGACAGACTATAATGCCGAAGATCTTAGCA
>CAVHSB010000089.1:0-3762 GCA_963638635.1 Flexilinea sp. | reverse complement strand
CATCTATGCCTTCTGAGAAATCCTTCCAGCTTTCAGAGATGATCGGCGGAATAACCAAGCAAACATCAAAGTATCTAGGTCTCAAAGCTCTTATAAGCTTTCTGACAGGAGTTTGCTTCTATATAGCTGCAGCTGTATTTGGTCTCAATTTCCCTCTTGTCTGGGGTGTACTTGCCTTCATATTGAACTTCATTCCAACAATAGGCTCCATAATAGTGACCATCGGCGGCATATTCATGGCACTTCTTCAATTCATGCCAAAGTGGAGCACCGTTGCTTATATTGGAATCTCATTCATTGCAACAGAGATGGTTCTGGGGAATATAATCGATCCCAAAATCCAGGGGGTTAAGCTGAATCTCTCACCATTTTTGATTCTTGTATCCCTTGCTATCTGGGGCTACATATGGGGACCAATAGGAATGTTCCTAGCAGTCCCTCTTACTTCAATAATTCAGATTGTATGTGCAAGCATTCCTTCTCTTAAGGGGGTTGCAATAATGCTATCTACTGGATCACCTGTCAAGAAGAAGTCCAAGAATCATGATGAGCGCACCAATTAGCAAGAATGGTGAGTTGATATCATATAGAAAGTGATCTAGTGCTACAGCTGATAGTATCTGACCTGCAGACATCAATATAGATGAAGCTGCACCAGGCATCTTAGGTATTATAAGATTGGTTATCAGAACAACTGCAACTGCAAGTGTTCCACCAGCTAAAGCCTTCCAGATAGGGTAGCCATAAAGGCCATTCAGAGCCTCTTTTGTTGGTTCGAAATTGAATAGAAGAATGAATATGACTATACCGGCTAAGCCAGATATCACATTCTGACGTGCAGAGAAGAATGCACCCTTTTTCTTTGCAAAGCCTGAGTTGTAAACCATCTGTATCATGGTAATTGCGCCAGATAGTACTGCAAGAAGCGCAAATGAGAATATTGATGATGATTTTCCATCTCTAGGGGAAAGAAGCATTATAATGATGCCTATCAATGCTATAGTCAGAGATAGAAGCTTCTTTCTTGTGAGGCTTCTCCTCTCCATTCCCATAAGTCCTGTGATATCAAAAACAAGGCCCATTATGCATTGTCCAAGCACTGCGGCTGCCATAGCTATAGCTGCTCCAGTAGCTGTAACTGTGAAGTAGTTTATAGATATAACGAGTAGACCGAAGAGGCCTCCAAACCAATTGTACCATGGAGCATGCTCTCTCTTTGGATTGATTATCTCATTCCTTCTTCCTAGGAGCATGATGATAGATAAAAGCACTATTCCTGTTATCTGGTTTATGGTTATAGAGAGACTGTTATTGGTTGCATTTCCAAGATGGGTGTTGAAAATGACCATGACAGAGATTATAACGCCTGTCATGAATGCTGATATGTAGTAGATAGGTTTTATATTTTCCTTGTTGCCTTGCATGTGCATTATCTTAAGTCCATTGACCCTTTTTGTTCTATATTCAATAATCAAGAAAGGAGTGATAAATGAATATTATATGTCTTGATTTGGAAGGTGTTCTTGTTCCTGAAATCTGGATTGCATTTGCGGAGAAGACTGGTATTGAGAAGCTCAGAAGGACAACTAGAGAAGAGCCTGATTATGATAAGCTGATGAAATACAGAATGGAGATTCTTAAAGAACATGGTCTCACACTTAAGGATATACAGGATGTAATTAGCACAATAAAGCCTTTAGATGGTGCTAAGGAGTTTTTGGATAAGCTAAGAGCTGAGACCCAGGTGATTATCCTCTCTGATACATTCAGTGAGTTTGCATCCCCTTTGATGAAGCAGCTTGATTGGCCTACAATCTTCTGCAATAGCCTATCAATTGATGAGAATGGAATGATTTCAGGTGTAAGAATGAGACAGGATAATGGCAAGAAGAAGGCCATAGAGGGACTAAGAGCTATGGGCTTCAAGACCTTTGCCGCTGGAGATAGCTATAACGATCTTGCAATGATTCATCTTGCAGATAAGGGATGTCTATTCAGAGCTCCTGAGAATATAATCGAACAAGAGCCTGAGCTTAAGCTATGCAGCACCTATGAAGAGTTCTATAGCATTATAAAGAGCTTTATCGATGAAGACAAATAAGGAAAGCTTCATATTCTCAATAGTCGTTCTCGTTGCGGGAATGACTGCTGGGTTTGTACTATTGTCTATGATTTACACAGGACCTAGATGGATTTCCTTCATAGTCTTCTTAGTCTATCTTTTTATAATGTACTTTGTCGTTGTTACTTCAAAGCGCTATCTGAAGGCGCTTGATGAGGTGAAGAAGAAGGATCAGAAGTAGGGATTCTCTCTCTTTTCTATACCCATAGTTGTGTAAGAGCCATGGCCTGGAAGCACTGAAACATCATCTTCTAGGCCTTTTAACAACTCAATGGATGCTAGCATGTCGCTATAGGAGCCTCCTAGGTCTGTTCTGCCTACAGATGAATTGAATAGTGTATCTCCAGAGAAGAGAACCTTATCTTCCTTTGAATATAGACATATAGAGCCTGGCGTATGGCCTGGTGTCCTAAGTACTTCAAATGGGCCTAGCTTGTCTTCATAGGTCTTAACATCCTCTGGAATGTTATTGAGATATTCGTTTATTGGGCTGTATCTTCCAAGAAGATCTCTGTTTCCTTTACACCCATCCTTAATAAGATAGAGATCTTCCTGAGATAGATAGATATCTAGGCCTGGATATTCTTCTCTGATTTCTCCAAGCCCTAGAATGTGATCATAGTGTCCATGAGTCAGAAGCACAGCAATCGGCTTTAGCTTTCTTTCTTTCAATGTCTTAAAAAGAAGCGATAGATGATCTGGTGCATCTATGATATATGCATCTTTATCGCTTATAGCGGCGATGTAGCAATTTACGCCAAGTATGCCTGTGCTTATGCCTGATATGATCATTTTATTTGTTTGAGAATGATAGCTGAGCAACCCTTCCATTGATGTCCTTGCCATTAAGAACTTCAATAGCTTTATTGCAATTCTCTTCGCTCATTGTTATGAATGAGTATTTATCATGAACGCGGAGTGAGTAGATGTCCTCTCTCTTTATTCCAAGCTCGCTCTGAAGAAGCTTTGAAAGATCCTTGCCGTATAGGTGCTTCATCTTACCAACGTTTAGGTACAATGTCTTAGCTCCCTCTGGAACTGCCTTTTCCTTTTTCTCTTCTTCCTTCTTAGCTTCTAGAGGAGCCTCTTTCTTCTGAGGTCTTTCTTTTCTCTTCTCTTCCTTCGTATAAGGCTTTCTAGGATTTGATGAAAGCTTAAGAAGAAGTGCTGTGAATGTCATTCTCTTGAAGAATGGAACCTTTTTCTTGATGATTGCTTTTAGCTTTTCGACTTCTTCTGCATCCTGGTTGGAAAGAGAATTGATTGATGCAAGAATCTCGTCTACTTTGATGCTGAGTCTCTCTTCATCGCTCAGCTGTGTTGTTTCCTTTTCCATAAAAACTCCCTATGCCACAATGTGGATATAAAGAATGCGGGATGGATAAAATTGCACTCTTTATTTTGATGTTATCAAAGATTGGATGGGAATACCTTTAATACGTATCAAGAATACTTAAAGGGCTAAATGTTTGTCAATAAATATCACGTTGTGCTATTATGCGAGTTATGAGAGCAAGAGAGGAAGTTGCAGCGGAATTAGAAGAGAGATTGAATAATGTAGCTGAGGAAATAAGAAGCGAGTATTATAGCCTTGGCCTTTATCTCTTCTCTAATGCTGATTCTCTCAATATTCCAATGGG
>CAVHSB010000088.1:575-7965 GCA_963638635.1 Flexilinea sp. | reverse complement strand
TTGGACACTATGAAAGGACACCAAGCATTAGAAATATTAAATAGAGGTTTTACACATACAGTCAAGGATCCTCTTTGGCAGAATGTATATATGACAAAGGAGATCAAGGATCTACTCTCTGTAAAGGCTGTTCAGAAGCTATCGAGGATAAAGCAAAATGGCCCTGCATATCTTGTATATCCTGGCTCTGTTCATACGCGCCTCAGCCACTCAATTGGCGTATATAGCATAGGCAGAGAGATATTGCTATCAATTGCCAGGAAAACAGAAGAGCTTCCATTGACAGAAAAAGGGATTCTATCCTTCATAGTTGCATGTCTTTTGCATGACATAGGACACTTTCCATATGCCCATTCTTTAAAAGAGATTGCCATAAAAGAGCACGAAGAGCTTGGCAGCATATTGATAAACGAAGACGAGGAGCTCAATAAAGCGATAATAAAAGCCGGAGCTGATCCTGTTATTGTCGCAGCAATAATAGATAAGGATATGCTCTCCTCTGATGAAGAGGTGCAATTCTATAGAGCTCTTCTTTCTGGTACTCTAGATCCAGATAAGCTTGATTATCTATCAAGAGATGGCTTCTTTGCAGGTATTCCATATGGCAAGCAGGATACAGCCTATATCATTACCTCCTTTTCAATGAAGGATGGTATGCCTGCACTTGATGAGAGTGCTATAAGCTCAGTTGAAGAGATACTCTTTTCAAAATACATGATGTATAGAACGCTCTATTGGCATAAGGATGTAAGATCTGCAACAGCAATGATCAAGAAAGCACTGATTACAGCATATCTTGAGAAAGTCATACAATTTGAGGAGCTATACTTTCTAGATGATGAAGAGTTCAATTCGAAGATGGACGCGCTCAGTGAAAAAGCTGAAGCACTATCTCTCGTCAGGCGTGTAAAAGAAGGCGCTTTACTGAAGGAGAAGGCAGTATTCCCATTCAACGAGAATGGTATTATTGAGAAAGCTGGTAAAGATCCTATAAAGCGTACTGCAACAGAAAATGTACTATATGAAAGGCTGAAGACTACATATCCAGAATTGAAGCAATACGAAGTAATCATAGACATACCTGAGCCTATAAACTTTGAAACGTCTATAAAGATTTCAAAAGCAGATGACAGCTATGCAGATTTAGATGAAGATATGCTCATATTTACAAGGGGAATAAGCCAAGCATTCTCAAGGCATCTAAGAAAGGTAAGACTGTTTCTGCCTGAATACATAAAAGAAGAAGATGCTAGAAAATGCATTGAGGAGATAAGCAATGCCAGATGAGAAATTAAGCTACATGGATCTGATCAATGGAGATATTCCACCATGGGTAATGAGATTCATAAAGGGAACAGGCAAGGCAATAAACAAATACAATATGATACAAGAGAATGATGAGGTGCTGCTTGCAGTATCTGGCGGCAAGGACAGCCTCGCACTCGCACTTGCACTATCTCTAAGGCGACGATGGATGCCTGTTACATACAGGCTCAAAGGCCTTATGATCAATTGGATAGAACATCCAATTCCTGAAGAATATAGAACTCTTTTGAAAAATTACTTTGAAGCGCTTGATATTCCCTTCACGATTCTTGATGAAAAGCAATTTCCAGATTCCTTCAATGGAGACTTCAATTGCTATCTATGTGCAAGAAACAGACGAAGAATACTATTTGAATATGCTAAAGAGAATGATGTTAAGCTCATAGCTATGGGCCATCACCTGGATGATCTTGTGGAGACGACGATGATGAACCTATGCTTCAGAGCAGATTTCTCCACGATGAATCCAGTACAGGAATTCTTTGATGGCAGGCTTCATATAATAAGACCTCTTATTGAAATACATGAGAATGTCACAAGGAGACTCTCTGAGACATATAGCCTTCCAACAGTAAAGCCTGTATGCCCCTATGATCAGACTAATATAAGAGCAAAGCTCAAGCCTATAATAAAAGAGCTCTGCCATATCGACAAGCTCACTAGAGAGCATATATATAATGCACATACTTTTGACTGTGCTCTTGAAAAGAGAGGCAGCAACGATATTTCATAGTCATAATCTTTGTGCTAAACTACAATGAGATGGTTATAGCATCGATTGAGGTAGAAATGAAGAAAAGTTCAATAGCAATATTAATAGCGTTAATTGCAATGTTCTCTTTGAATGCAGCTGACTATAAGCTTGCAAAAATAGAAAATAGTGAAAACAGTTCATTCGAGCTCTATTCTCCAAGTTCAGAACTCACCAGCAATATCTCAGATATTGATAAAGCAGGATATCTTATAAGAGTTAAGGACCAGGAAATCAAGCTATCTACGGCTATAGGCGATATCTACCTCAAAAGCAATACAGATCTTCTTTTTGCTGAAGAAAATCCCGTTACACTCTTTCTTTTAAATGGTACAATGAATCTTGTACTTTCATCCTCTTTAGATGAAGGCCTCCTTGTCTACACTCCTACTACACTCACAAAGCTGAATGAAGATGGAGAATATGCATTTGAAACAACAGATGATAATGAAATCTTCTATAACCTTTCAAAGCATGAAGTAAAGGCCTTTGATGGAATCATAGGAAAAGAATACACAGTAGCAGCATATTTCGAGCTTAACTATATTGATGCGCTCAATATAGAAATCCCAGAAGAAGCGCTTAAAGAAGTTTCAGTCTCTTCAGCTTTAATTGCTGCTGTACCAGAAACACCAGCAATAAAAGTACAAGCTGTTCTTGTAAAGGATAGACCTGATAAACCATCACTAAAGGTAAAGGAAAACACTCTATTTGACGATGGCTATAAGCTTCCAGGAGCTCCTGAGCTTAAGATTATCAAGAGCGAGCTCGTAGCTACAGCACCAGAGGCTCCTAAGTTCACACTTACAAAAATTTCAACATTAACTGCTACTACTCCAGAGCCATCTACGCTTAAAGTAAAATCTGAGCTTAAGACTCTACCTGTTGCTATAAGCGGACGCTTTGTTAAGCCGGCACCAGTCTTCAACGCAAAAGAAGATGTAACAGTTGAAAAGATCAAGGAATCTGCGCCTGTAGTATCTGAAATAGAGGCTGCTGCAGAAAAAAAAACAGCAGATGACAAGAAAACAGTAAATGAAATCACAGGAGAGGCTGAAAAAAAATTCATTTTTGATATGTTCTTCTCAACAAGAGCATATACAGATAGTGAAACTACAGAACAGGCTATTAGCTTCTCCTTCCAGCCGATCTTCAAATATGGCTCATTTGCATTGACTTTGAATCTAGACCCAATTCACATTCTAGATTATTCAAAGAACGAAAATGCAAAGGACTGGATAAGATACTCTATAGCTTTTGTTGAAAGCTTAAGATACAGAACTCTCAATGAGCATTTCGATATCACAATAGATAAGACAACAGATATCAACGGAGATTCCGTAGGTCTCTATAGCGGTGTAAATCACATCTGGGATGGAAAGACTGAGCGACTTGGACTTCAGACAAATGTCACCTATTCAAGATTTGCCCTAAGGGCATATGTAAACGATCTGCTTCTCAATGTAGATAGGAAATTCGTAATGGGAATTGATTCAGATGTCAGGTTATCTGGAGAGACTGCAGTAGGCTTCACTCTTGGTCTTCTAGCAGCAACAGATTTGAATGATTTCAAATCTCAATTGATGCTATATCCTGAATTCTCATTCTATCTTCCATTCTATTCAAAGGGCTCTGACTATGTAGGAATGAAGGCTGGTATGACATTGGCCTTTAATCCTAATACGCTTTCTAGCTATGACATCGAAAAATATGGCTATCTTATCAGTGGCATCATTCCAATCAAATTCGGTAAATTCACAGCAGAGCCAGGTATCCACTATACGAATGGACCACTTCATTACAATAGCGTAGACAGTAGTAACTACACTCCGATTACAGTATCAGATACAAGCATACTTACAGTAGCCTCTAAGCTTGGCTATGCAGGATCAATGTTCGGCTTTAAAGCAAATGTCTTCTTTGATGTAGCTCTAAAAGATATGACTACCATTAAGGAGAATAGCTTCTTAGATGCATCAATGTATATGAAGATAAATGAGTTCAGAGTATTTGCTGGTGCTAATATACAGAACTTTACAACACTGGACTCATACAAGAATGATAAAGCTAAGATATATGGCGGAATAGACTTCACATTCCCAGGTGTTACAACATACCTCAAGGCAGGTATTACAGACTTTGAGAACAAGCATTTCTTCCTAACCTATGGTGCTACAGCATCCTTCCTGTCATCAGATGAGAGTGTTAAGGAAACAAAGGAAAGAGATCTGAGATTCCCTGTGCACTTTGATCTAGTGACTGGTTACAAATACAAGTTCGAAGAGGATAAGGCAGTATATCTATTGAAGCCTATCGTAAAAATAGGAAATGACAGCTACTATTTCGGACTCCGTGCACCAATACAGCTATCCTTCAATGATGATAAAGAGTTCTATATTGAAGGTCAGAATGGTAATAAGTGGTGGGATTTTGGAGCTTCTGAAAGCTCTTCAAGCAGAAAGCTATTCAGAGCAATAACAGATTCTGTTTCACTCATTGATGAAATCTCTCTTGGAAATAGTGATGCTATTGCATACTTAATCGCAGAGAGAGGATGGAGAAAGAACGGAACGCTCTTTACAGCATTCGGCAACGATGATGGTCTATCTTTAAGAACAGGCTTCAACTTCACAAATCTATCTCTTAACCTATTTGTAGATAATCTAGAGGCTCCTCATATCGGAGAATTCTGCATTGATGTTCTGCCTCTCGGCCAGGATAGTCTCTCAATTGGAATAAACATCCCATCGGAGCTTCTCTTCAAGGATCTCAAGAACTTTGATATGAACTACTACCCAGAAGTCAGATTGGACATACCAATCTATAAGAATATAGTTACTCTATCTGCATTAGCTATCGGACACATTGGTGTTGAATATATAGATGGAGTGCCAAATGAGAGCGCTGTAATATATGACTTTGAGAATAAGAAGTTCTCTTCTGCTCTCGCTGGCGGTGAAATCAAGCTAAACTTTGGAAATGCATCATTAAAGGTACAGAGTGGCTACAGAGTCGGAAATCTATCTCCAGATATGTATAACAGGTTTACATCCACATACAATGAGATTCCAACTTCTACAAGCTCAACCACAGCTCTTGGAATTTCAAGAGCGATAAGTGACGATGGGATTTACGGAAAGCTATCATCATCCCTCACCTTCAATCGCTTCAATATGGAATTAGCTTATACTGCATCAAATATCAAAGAGCTCATGACCGATTATAAGAATGTTGAGGATGACCTCTTCAGCCTTAAAATGAGCTACAGCTTCAACGATGCATTGACTCTATATGGCTCACTTGATAGACGTGGCTTTGCTAAGCTATTTGATAGTTCAATCGACTTCGTCGATGATGCAATCAAAGACAAGAACACTCTATTCTCTCTTGGTTTTGA
Source organism: Flexilinea sp. (assembly GCA_963638635.1). GTDB lineage: Bacteria > Spirochaetota > Spirochaetia > Sphaerochaetales > Sphaerochaetaceae > Ornithospirochaeta. The sequence continues at coordinate 2,491 of CAVHSB010000088.1, read as the reverse complement.
TTGGGCATATGGAGTTCTTAACATGAATGCAGAGTATTCAACATCTCTGCTAAGCTCTGGATACAGCACAGATAATCCATATATAAATACAAATGCTATCTATACAGGAAAGACCACACAGTCTCTGTCTGTTACAACTAGGATCCACTTCTAATGAAGAGAATAAACGTACTATCGCCTCTCCTATCTGCAAGAATTGCAGCAGGAGAGGTAATAGAGAGACCTCAATCAGTTTTAAGAGAGTTCCTAGATAACGCAATAGACTCTGGAGCAAATGAGATTAAAGTCACTGTTGATGGTGGCGGAATTGATCTAGTAAAGGTCCAGGACAATGGAAATGGAATAAGCAGAGAGGATCTGGAGCTAATAGGTCAAAGACATGCAACAAGCAAGATCAAGGATGCAGATGATTTATATACAATCAATACAATGGGCTTCAGGGGAGAGGCTCTCTACTCTATCTCATCTGTCTCAAAGCTTACTATAAGAACAAAGTCCAAGGATAGCGGAGAAGAATCTGAGCTGGTTATAGACAATGGCAAGAGATACGGCATAAAAGACGTAGGACAGTCTGTAGGAACTGTTGTATCTGCAGAGGATCTGTTTAAGGATATACCGGCACGTAGAGCCTTTTTAAAGCGCAATGCAACAGAAGCTCATCTATGCAGAAATCTACTTACAATAAAAGCTCTAGCCTTCCCTCATATAAGATTCACTCTCCAAATAGACGGTGCATTACGCATGGATTGGCCAGCTGTAGGCTCACTCAAAGAGAGAGTAATGATGTATTACAGGCAGCTTGGATATATAGAAGGAGACTTCACTGAGATGCATAAAAGTGAAGATGATTTCTCAATATCAATAATAGCTGGAAACTCAAGCGTAAAAAGAAGCGATAGAAAAGAGATCAGAGTCTTTGTCAACAACAGGCCTGTTGAGGAGTACTCTCTTGTTCAGGCTGTGATATATGGCTATGGCGAGCTGATACCTGGAGGCAGCTATCCTGTTGCTGCTCTATTCATTAATGACAGAAGCGAGCTAGTAGATTTCAATATCCATCCAGCAAAGAAGGAAGTAAAGATAAGAAACATTGCAGAGATACACCATGCTGTATCAACTCTAATAAGGAACAATGCTGAGAGAAAAATACCAACCCTTGAGCCTGTTCAATCTGAATTCTATCTAGATAACTCTGTAAAGGAAACCTTCTCAGGATATATAAAGAAGGAAGAAAAAGCCTCAAGCTACGAAAAACCATATAAAAGCGAAGTCCCTGAGAATCAGAATATCTATCTTGAAGAGAGAAAATCAGAGTATAAGCCAAAGGATAAGGGCTGGATCGAGAAGGCCAAGAAGCTAAGAGAGAGCTATGAAGCCAAAACAGCACCAAAGCAACAGAAAGAGATTGATGCACCTGCGGATGAGGAACTTAGCTTCAGATACATTGGTCAGGCCTTCAAGCTCTTTCTAATTGCAGAATATGGCAATGACCTATATCTTGTAGATCAGCACGCTGCTCATGAGCGAATAATCTACAATGAGCTTTTAGAGCAGAAAAGCGTACAGCCGCTATTAGTTCCTTTAAAGCTCAGCGTAGATAACGAGACAAATTCTTTTCTTGAAAACCACTCTCATGTATATACAACTCTTGGCATAATGCTTTCAAAGGTAAGTGATGGTGAGTGGGAAGTGAATGCGCTTCCTGCTGTCTGCAGAGGAATAGAGACTCAGATTGCTGATTTCATTACAAGTGCCAAAGCAGATGAAGAAGAGCTTGAGACTAAGCTATTTGCAATAATTGCATGCAAAGCAGCAATAAAGGCTGGTGATGAGATAGATAGATGGAGCGCAGAAGCGCTGCTAGAAAAGGTATGGAAGCTCAAGGAGCCTGCATGTCCACATGGCAGAACATTTCT
>CAVHSB010000088.1:0-565 GCA_963638635.1 Flexilinea sp. | reverse complement strand
GGCTCAGAGAGCTCGTCGGAAGGACTAGATAGATTCTCTTCTAATGTGATTGACGTTCCATATCTATCCTTATAAGTAATGATAGCTTTGTCATATAATTCAAGATCAATGGTAGCAGAAGCCGGTGAGCTTATGCTTTTGTCATTATCGACTAAAGCTATTGATGCATCCTCTAATCCCCTTCTATCTCCATTTTCATCGATATATGGAGGATTTCCAAGATCAAAGGAAGCGAGAGTAAAGGAAGCATCCTTATCATTTCCATTCTCATCTGAGAGTATTATCTTATACTCTCCTTCCTTGAAATGAGCGCCAGGGGTGATTGGAAGAATTGCACTCTCTCCATTTCTGATATCCCCTTCATATTTAATATCCAGCTCTGGATAATAGATAATGAATGAATATCTGTCATCTGTAGAGAAGCTAGCCTTGACCTCCACTGTCTCCTTCAGATTATAGATATTTGCATTACTATCCACACCTGCATTTATAACCCTATCTGCTCTGAGTGAATATAAATCAAAGCTCCCTTTCGAACATGAAGAGAGCAATAATATTGATATTA
>CAVHSB010000087.1:0-7980 GCA_963638635.1 Flexilinea sp. | reverse complement strand
GAGGCAACATTGACCGGACAGCAATTAAAAAACTCTATTCTGCAAATGGCAGTTCGTCAGCAATGCAGACCGGCTCATTATTGCCGATCTTCTCATAAGGCAAGTTATTGATACTAATACAGTAGCCTGTCTGAGGACGATATGTGACGTCAGTTGGAGGGCTTTCTGCATCAGATGTAAAAAGAAGTTCTTCAGAAAAGTTGTGTATTAGTAATGGACTTTCCAACGTGATACTTTTCATAAAAGAATGTTGATTAGTCATCTTCTTTGCTTTGTTCATAAAACTACGAAAAAGTTTAAATTAATTGATATTTCTCTGTAACGTATGCTCAAAAAACAGGAATTACAATGATTTATATAGCATTTCAGATAATGCTTGGAGGTATAAATTATGAAAAAGGTGGCAACAGTAGTTCTCGTTGTATTGTTGGCGTGCTCTCTTTTTGCTCAAGGAGCAAAGGAAAGTGGGCAGGTAACACTCAAGCTGTGTACAGCAGATAACACTTATGGTATTAGTACAGATCCGGATCTTCAGGGTGCTATTACCGATATGATTTCTTCAAAGACAGGAGTTGCGATTTCTCCTATTGTAACACCACTGGCATCCTATACAGATAAGCTATCTACGCTTTTAAACAGTGGAGATGCTCCAGATGTATTTGCTATAGCACAGTGCATGGTAAGAATTCCTCAGATGGTAGCTAGAGGCCAGCTTCTTGATCTTACTCCATATATTAAGAGCTCAGAGAAGCTAAAGGTAATTGACCCAGCTCTGCTTTCAACACCATACACAGATGGTAACTATTACTTCATTCCATATAACAACCCTAAATCAAAGGGTATCATGCTAAGACGTGATGTAATGGAGAAGTATGGAATCAATCTATCTTCAACACCAACTACAGAGGAGTTTGCAAATGAGATGTCAAAGCTTGTTGGAACAGGCATAACTCCATTTACTTTCCCAAAGTGGGTTGATAACTTCCAGTTCTTCTATAATTCATTTGGTGCTTGGGGCGGTGTATATAAGACAGCTGATGGCAAGTACGTAGATGGCTTCCAAGAGCCTCAGATGAGAGAAGCCCTTGCTTATATCAGATCCTTGTATGAGAAAGGCATTCTTAATGCAGAATTCATCACAACTGAAAACAGCCAGATGAGAGAGAAGACATACACTGGCCAGAGTGCTGCAGATATCGACTACATCACAAACTACATCAACTATGTACAGAATACAGCTAATGCAGGTGTTCCAACTGAGATGCAGGTTATTTATAAGCTCGTTGGTCCAAATGGTGATGGTGGTGCTCTAAATGAAGCAACCCAGACCGCATTTGCAGTATCTGCTAAGACAAAGCATCCAGAGGAAGCATTCAAGGTTATTGAGACAATCGTAACAGATCCAGAGCTCTACCCAGCTTTCTTTGGTATTGGTATTGAAGGTAAGCACTATACTCTCAATGAGAATGGTGAGATCACACCGACAGCTAAAGCTTCTAACAGTGGATATAAATATACACTTAACTATCTCTCAGACTCTTTCTTGAACTTCGATGTTGATAATCTTCCATTTACATTGAGCACAACATTAATCAATGGTATCAAGACAACTCAGCAGCACATCAAGAATGTAACTCCAAATCTTGGACCTAACCATAGCGCAGACGTTGTAGTTGGTGTAAGCGATGAGTACGACAGAGTATCTCCATCTATCAAGAGCACAAGAGAAAGCATTGCTGCAAAGATTGTAATGGGTTCTGTAACTATTGATGAAGGAATGAAGGAATATCAGAACTTCTGGAAGAGCATCAATGGCGATAAGATCCTCGCAGATCTTAATTCCGCTAAATAAAGAATAGTGCGTTAGAGGGGGACAATAAAGGTTGTCCCCTTCCTAAAAAAGGAAAAAGATGGATAAGAAGGAAATCAGGGAAAAAGCAAGAGAAAGAGCTTCTGAGCTTGTAGCTAAGATGACACTTAAGGAGATGATGTCATCGCTTCTCTATGACTCTCCTGAAATCAAAAGACTTAATATTCCAAGCTATAATTGGTGGAACGAAGGACTTCATGGTGCGGCTAGGTCTGGAACTTCTACTGTTTTTCCTCAAGCCATCGCATTAGCAGCTATGTTTGATAAAGACTTTATGAGGATGATAGGCAATATAGTTTCAACAGAGCAAAGGGCAAAATATAATGCCTATTCCTCTCATAATGATAGAGGCATTTATAAGGGGCTTACTATATGGTCTCCTAATATAAATATATTCAGAGATCCAAGATGGGGCAGAGGTCAAGAGACATATGGAGAGGATCCATATCTTACAGGTGAGCTTGGCAGTGCCTTTGTAGATGGACTTCAAGGAGAAGGCAATGTCTTTAAGAGTGCAGCCTGCATTAAGCACTTTGTAGCTCATAGCGGTCCGGAGCCTGAGCGTCATCATTTCAATGCAATAGTAAGCAAGAAGGATTTAGAAGAGACCTATACTCCAGCATTTAGACGAATCATAAAGAGAACAGCTGTTGATGGGATTATGGGAGCTTATTCTGCTATAAATGGAGAGCCTTCATGTGCGACGAAGCTTATAGATGAGCTTATAAGAGACAAGTGGCACTTTGATGGAGTGTTTATATCTGATTGCTGGGCTTTGAGAGATATTCATGAAAACCATCATTTGACAAAGACATCAGAGGAGTCTGCTGCACTTGCTCTAAAGAGAGGCTGTGATCTCAATTGTGGGTGTACTTATAACTATTTGGAGAGGGCTTATTCTAAAGGTCTTATAAATAAAGATGATATAAGAAAAGCCGCAGAGAGAGTATATACGACAAGATTTGAGCTAGGTCTTTTCGATAAAGAAACTGAATACGACAATATTCCTTTATCGGTAATTGAAAGCGATGAGCATAAGGCTGCATCACTTAAAGCCTCTGTAAGCTCTATAGTTTTATTGGAAAACAGAGATGAGTTTCTTCCTATAAAAAGGGAGCTGAATATTGCTGTCATAGGTCCCAATGCAGATTCCAGAACTGCATTACACGGCAACTATCATGGAACCTCCTCTCGTCTAACTACGATTCTTGAGGGAGTAAGACACTACTCTGACAATGTACTTTATAGTGAAGGTTCTGGCCTTACAAAGAGAAATGTAGAGCGTCTTGCAAGGCCTGACGATAGAGTTGCCGAGGCTGTTGCGGTTGCAGAGCAAGCTGATGTTGTCTTATTGGCCCTTGGTCTAGATGAGAGGATAGAAGGGGAAATGCATGATGATGGGAATGGCGGAATAGCAGGAGATAAAGCAGATTTACGCCTTCCTGAGAGTCAGCGCATACTTCTAGATGCATTAGATAAGGTTGGTAAGCCTATTATTCTTGTTCTCTTATCAGGCGGGGCTCTTAATCCTGAAATTGAGAATAAAAATAATGTTAAGGCATTACTTCAGGGATGGTATCCTGGGGAGTATGGCGGAGAGGCTATTGCTAGAATAATCTATGGCTTAGAGTGTCCAAGTGCAAGGCTTCCGATCACATTTTATAAGTCATCAGAGGATTTGCCAGCGTATAGCGATTACTCAATGGCTGGCAGAACCTATAGATACTTCACCAAGCCTGTTCTTTATCCATTTGGCTATGGCCTTTCATATACTTCATTTTCTTATAGCGAGCTTGAATATGATTCCGTTAATAATGCTGTAGCTTTCTTTATAGCAAATACGGGAGGAAGAGACGGGGATGAGGTGACCTTGGTCTTTGCAAAGACTGAGTCAGAGGATTCTCCCTCGAATTCTTCTCTAGTTGGTTTTATAAGAACTCATTTAAAGGCAGGAGAGTCTGAAAGAGCATTGATAGAGCTCTCTGATGAGGCTTTCACATTGGTAAATGATGAAGGGGAGCGCTATGAGAAAAAAGGCAAATGGATTTTAAGAATAGGAAATGCAATAGATACAATAATCAGCATTGAGATAGATAGGAGTGAGGGTGATGAGAAAAAGGGTTGAAGATTATCAGGTAAAGAAGCCTCTTAACGTAAGAATAAAAAGACAGAAGTATCTTCTTCTGATGCTTCTTCCTGGAATTCTTTGGTATGTGATTTTTAAGTATTTGCCAATGCTTGGCCTTGGCCTTGCTTTTACTGATTATGGCTTTAGAGCTAAGGTCTCTTTCATAGGGCTACAGAACTATAAGAGGCTCTTTAATTCTGCTATATTCTGGAATGCATTCAAGAATACTTTAATAATAAGCATTGCTAATATCATATTCTATTTTCCATTTCCTTTGATTGTTGCTCTTATGATCAATGAGCTTAAAAGCTTCAGAGCTAAGAAGCTCATTCAATTCCTTATCTATATTCCTTACTTCTTCTCATGGGTAGTAGTTGGAAGCATATTCGTAAACCTGCTATCTCCTTCAACAGGGCCTGTAAATGCTATAATCAAAGCACTGGGGCAGAAGCCTATATATTTCATGGCAAGTCCTGATCACTTCAGGGGTGTGATCGTCTCATCTTATATCTGGCGACAGATGGGCTATGGTGCAGTTATATATATTGCATCCTTGACTACTGTGGATCCTCAGCTATATGAGGCTGCAACAATAGACGGAGCTGGTCGCTGGGGACAGCTTCTGCATGTAACTCTTCCTGCGATAAGATCCACAATCGTAACAATGCTCCTTCTTAATCTTTCTCATGTTTTGATGATATTCGAGCAGATTCTTGTAATGTACAATGCAGCTGTTTATGATGTTGCAGATGTACTTCAGACATATGTTTATAGAGAAGGTGTACTCAATGGAGACGTTGGATATTCGATAGCTGTAGGAATGTTTACAAGCATTGTCTCCCTGATTCTTGTTCTATCTACCAATAAGCTATCTAGCAGATTCCTTGATGAATCAGTTCTATAGGAGAAAGATATGAGTACTACTACAATAAAAGAAACAGCTGGACGTAAGGTCTTCAATGTAATCAATAGAGTCCTTTTATTCTTTATCTGCCTTGTAATCATCATCCCTATATGGAATGTGCTTATAACATCAGTAGCAGTAGATAAGGATGTTATAGGAAGTGATTATCTTCTCGTTCCTCATTCGTTTACGCTTAAAAACTATTCACGTGTTCTTCATAGTGGCTATATGCAGGCTTTTAAGAACTCTATATTCGTAGCTGTAACTGGTACAGCGTTGTCTATGTTCGTATCGCTTCCGCTAGGCTATGCACTATCAAGAAAGGAGCTTATTGGAAGAAATTTCTTCATGAAGATGCTGACCTTCACGCTTGTATTCGATGTAGGTATCATGCCCTTCTATATCGTTGTTAAGAATCTTCATCTTATGAATTCCATGGCTGCTATAATAATTCCTGTCGCTGTGTCAACATTCAATGTAATCATCATCAAGAACTATATGACAACTATCCCCGAGTCGCTTATAGAATCTGCTAAGCTTGATGGCTGCAATGATCTTGTTGTGCTTATAAAGATTATTCTTCCTTTGTCTATATCGATTATAGCTGCTGTAATACTTTTCTATTTCGTAAGCTATTGGAATAGATACTTTGAAGTAATAATGTTTATAAATGACAGCCGAAAGTATACACTTCAGGTTGTGCTTAGAAGCTTGATGTTTGAATCAGATGAGTCACTTGGTGGTGGTAACTATGTTTACAATAATACAAAGATGGCAGTAATGGTTCTTGGCATGCTTCCAGTTCTTGTCATTTATCCATTTATCCAGAAGCACTTTGTTTCTGGCTTGATGGTTGGAGGTATTAAGGAATGATTTCAAAGAGAAATCTAGGAGAAGAGGAGTTCAGAGAGAAAGCTCTCTCTTCATCTCTCTTTTCTTTGGTATTCTCCTTAGGTCTTCCATTGGCATTCTACTTCCTATTCAATGGCTTCTTCGGACTTTTAGATACTATCATGGCAAGCCATATAGGAAGCTTAGAGGTATCTTCGATATCATATCTGTCACAGCTCCAGAATCTAATTCTCTCACTTGGTGCGGGGCTGATATCTGGAGCTATGATCAAGATAAACCAAGCATTCGGAAAGGGCGATGCGAAGGAGGTAAGAGAGGATGTATCATCTCTTTATGCAATGCTTCTCGTTATCATCGGGCTTCTATTGCTTCTTATTCCCTTTGTTCCTGTCTTTCTTCGCCTGCTGAAGACTCCTGAAGACTTCATAAGGATAGGGACAAAGTATTTCAGAGTCTTATTATTCGCAACAGCAATCAATCTTATTAATACGCTATATATAAACATTGAGAAGACCAGAGGCAGAACAAGACTCATAATGGTATTGAATATATTGGTGCTTGTCATAAAGCTCTCTCTTACAGCGCTCTTTGTCTATGTCTTAGATGGAACAGTAGTATCTATAGCTTTAGCAACCTTGATCTCATATCTGTTTCTATTCATAGTTTCTCTCTTCCATCTCTTTGATAAGAAGAGTCTTTTCTCAATAGCTATAAGCAATCTGAAAATAAGAAGCACTTCAGCAAAGCCTATATTGAGTCTCTCTTTTCCGTTGATGGTAGAAAAGAGTGCCTTCTCTCTTGGAAAGACAGTTACCAACTCCATGATAGCGACGCTTGGTGCTTTATCTGTTGGCGCGCTTGGCGTGTCTATGAGCATATCGGGGCTACTCTCTCAAATGCAATCAGGCTTCTCTGATTCAGCAGTTGCTGTGATAAGCCAGAATGTGGGTGCTAAAAGACACGATAGAGTAGTTAAAGCATACTTTGCAGTGCTGTTTATCACAGTTGCCTTAAGCTTGGTTGGAACAATTATCCTATATATATTCTCTGATTCCTTGATACATATATTTGCTGAGAGCAAGAGTGGATATGATGCTTACTTCGAAACTCTTATAAAGAATGTATTCAGGTATGATCTATTCTCCTGTCTCCCCCTAGCTTTCAATGCTGCAGCCTCGGCCTTGATACTAGCTACTGGACGCACTAAGATTTCATTTCTGGTCTCTATATCCAGGATATTCATATTCAGAATCCCAGTTCTTTACTTTTTGATGCACTATACATCTCTTGGAACTGATTCTGTTGGCGTTATGATGATAATCTCAAATGGCTCTACAGCAATATTATCTACATTGATTGCAATCGGGATAATCATAAAGGAAAAGAGGGCAATAAATGGATGAATATAGCATAACGTTCTCTGGACGCTTTCATTATCAGAAGGGTGGTGGTGTTTCACTGCATTGCCATGAGAATGACTATCAGATACAGCTGATATATGGAGGGGAAGCAAGAGCTAAGGTCGATTCTGATACCTTCATAATCAAAGAGGGCGATATCCTGTTTCTCAAAAAGGGATCTATCCATGAGTTCAATGTTATATCAGAAGAGGGAATGAAGACACTTGAGATCAAGTTCTCTAATCCAGCGATTGAAGTAAGAGATATTATCTCAGCTGTGTCTGTTCTGTTCTCAGATAAAGACAATCTTATATTCTCTCTATTTTCTCATATAGTAGAAGAGGGCTATAAGAAGATTCCTGACTATAAGCTTATGTGTACAACTCTTTTGACGGAAAGTCTCATACAAATGAAGAGGATATGCACGGAAAATATCAAAGAGAATTATAACCCTATATTGCCATCTGGAATATCTGTAAAAAGCAACTCGAAGATACTTCAATCTGTAACTGATTATGTATACAAGAATCTTAGCGAGAGATTCTCACTTAAGGACATGGCAGATGCTTGTGGCTTCAATCAGGATTATATATATAGAACAATCCTGAAAGAGACAGGAATGTCTACAATACAATATGTTAACTCAATCAGATATGAGCAAGCTAGGAATCTTATTCAATATACTGAGCTATCACTTTCAGAGATTTCCTGGACGCTTGGTTTTGCCTCTCTTCAATACTTTTCAAGGTTCTTTAAAGAGAGAGCTAAGATCAGTCCTACTGAATATCTGAATAGAACACGAAATAGAATAAGGACAGATTATTGA
>CAVHSB010000086.1:6040-8032 GCA_963638635.1 Flexilinea sp. | reverse complement strand
TTTAGCATATTCTACGATAATCTAGAATATGAAACGAATAGCAGTGCTTCTATTTTTGCTTTCTTTGTTCTCATCTCTTTTTGCATCTGTTTCTGTATCCTCTGATAAAGGTAGTCTGATAACAGAAATCAAAAGCGAAAGCGATGAAGAGAGAATTCTTAAAGCCTTTTCATCTGAGTTCACAGAGAATTGGATTGAATCCTATCTCATTGATGATTCTCTTCTCGTCAAATCCTATACTTCAGCGCTTTCTTCAGCTCTTCCTCTTGAGAATTCTCTTCTCTTCAGAAAGGATGGCTTCTTCATCATCTATAGCCAGAAGAGCAATGCAGAGATCATTCTGAGCCTAGATAATGGAAAGATATCATCGCTCTATTTTCTCTAGTCTTGTAAGAAGATCATCAAAATGCTTTATAGCCATTTCAACTGGCGCTTTAGTTGACATGTCAGCTCCAGCTAAGCGAAGCGATTCTAGAGGGTATCTTGAGCCGCCTGAGTGAAGGAAGCTAAGATAGTCTTCTCTTTCCTTATCGCCTCCTTTTAGCACCTTCTCCGATAGAGCAATTGATGCAGAAATACCTGTTGCATATTTATAGCAGTAATAGGCTCTATAGAAATGAGGTATCCTGAGACATTCAAGATCACTTACGTCTTCAAATTCCATAATTGGTCCGAAGTAGAACTCAAGAAGCTCTCTGTATAGCTCTCTCATCTTATCGAGAGTCAAGGGCTCTCCGTTCTCTGCTGCCTTATGCGCTTTAAGCTCGAACTCTGCAAACATAGTCTGCCTAAATAGCGTTGCTACTATATCATCAATATTCTTTGAAATGAGATAGGCCTCCTCCTCTTTGCTCTTTGCGTTATCCTCTAGATAATGATGCAGAAGATTCTCGTTGAAGGTTGATGCAACCTCAGCTTCAAAGATTGTGTAGTTATAGCACATGAATGGGTTAGAAAGGGCAGAGTAGTATGAGTGCATTGAGTGTCCACCCTCATGTATCAAGGTAAATACCGATGATATATCCTCATTCTCATAGTTTGTCAGGATATATGGATTACCTGTAAATCCCCCCATCGAGAATGCACCGCTTCTCTTTCCCTTTCTCTCATATCTATCAACCCAAGAGTCTCTTGTAAGCCCATTTATGAGAATGTCCTGGTATTCCCTTCCAAGTGGTGCTATAGCTTCCTTTATGATTTCAACTGCTGCTTCGTACCTTATAGGCTCCATTTTGTAGCTGGTCATTGGGACATATACGTCATAGTGCTTAAGCTTATCCTTACGCATTAGCTTTGCTCTGAGTGCATAGTAGCGATGTAGTACCTCGATATTCTCGTGAACAGCATCAATGAGAGATGTGTAGACGCTCTCGCTCATGTCATCTGGAAAGAGTGCTCTTTCAAGAGTTGATTTATAGCCTCTTGCCTTTGATAGGAATATATCCTTCTTTACGCTTCCTTCATATAAGCGTGCAATGAGATGCTTATCATCATCGAAGGCCTTGTAATAATTCATATAAGCCTTTCGTCTTGTCTCCTCATTTTCTGAAAGCATGTACTTATGGTATAGTCCATGTGACAGAGGCTCTCCATCTACATCTTCAAATTTCATATCAATATTATTTAGGTCATTGAATGAATCTGAGAAGGTTGATGAGAGTGGTGAGAATAGCGATAAAAGCTTCTCTTCCTTCTCTGATAGTATGTGCATCTTCTGATGTCTCATATGCTCTAGATATACCTTATAAGGCTTGAATTCATCCTTTTTGAGAGCATTGTCTATATATTCATCATCTAATGTGATAATCTCTGGCTCAAAGAACGAAGTTGCCTCAGCCGTTTCTGCTTCAAGAGAGCTTGCAATAGAGAATATTCTGGCATTCTCGCTAACACTTCCATCTGCTGCAAACTTAAGAAATGCATAAGCTGCTATTCTTTCGAGCTTTTTGTAGATATCTTCAAGATATGATAGGGCAGATAGCAATACAGCAT
>CAVHSB010000086.1:0-6009 GCA_963638635.1 Flexilinea sp. | reverse complement strand
GAAAGATCCCAATTGTCATTATTTTTCATACACTTCCTCTTTTATCAGCTTCGCTATTATTCTAGCCGCTTTTCCTCTATGGCTATAAAGATCTTTTTCTCCTTCTTTAAGATCTGCTGAAATTGATTTAGCCTCATCTATATAGAATACTGGATCATATCCGAAGCCAGAGGTTCCAGAAGGGGATAGTGCGATAGAGCCCTTGCATTCCTCCTGTATTATATAGCGTCTCTCTTTGCTTATGATAAGGCATAGCGCTGTGACAAAGGATGCGCTTCTGTCTTCTTCACCCTTGAGATTATCAAGGAGATACATGTATTTCTCTCTATCGCTTAGCTTCCTTTTAAATACATCCTCGCCATATCTTGCTGTATGTATTCCTGGCTTTCCTCCAAGCGCGTGTACAATAAGTCCTGAATCATCAGATAATACTGGTGCTTTGACTATGTCATAGAGAGCTTCAGCCTTTAAAATTGCATTTTCTATGAATGTCGATCCTGTCTCATCTACATCAAAATCTATACCTTCTTCTTTTGGAAGTACTAGATCTATACCGCCTAAAAGCCTTGTCATCTCAAGCTTCTTATGTTCGTTTCCAGATGCAAAATATAATTTCATGGATGTAATTATATATGTTTTAGCTACTTTTTTTCATCAGCTATCTCTATAAGCTTTCGCTTTGTTCTGAGAATATCCAGCGATACCGTAGACCTAGACATGTTGAGAGAATCTGCAATATCTCTTTGAGACATTCCTCCGTATGTCTTCTTTAGCATATTGATTCTGCCTTGATGGCACCGCTTGAGCTTTAGAAGCTTCTTCTCAATTACATTGCATTCCTCTGGAGGTGCTGTATTCAATGCTTTATTTAGTCTTGTTATAGTTATCCAATGACGCATTGCTGTATTATGTGCCTTCAGCCTGTTCTCATATTGATCGTTTAGATTGGTATGCTTATGAATGAAGAATTGAGCAAGTACCTTGTAGTCTATATCTAGCACACGTGCAAGGTTGCTTATCATATCCTCATCCTCTGTTGCTGGCAGCGAGAGCAGATACAGAAGGAATCTTTTTCTTGCAATCTTGTTCTTAAGATACTTATGGAGCTTCTTTTCCTTTTCGCTATTGCTTTCAAAGAGTCCATCATCTGACTTTATGATGTACACAAAGAGCTCTGGAAGCGTAAGAGCTTCTACCTCTGGTCTTTGCTTGCCGTAGTGGGCTGCCCTCTGTCTTTCTTCAGCTTCTGTGTAGTAGAGGGCCTCACACTCCTTAAGACACATTGAATCCTCTATGAGCTGACGCTCTCTGTCCTTTCTGAGCTTATTGAGAAGCTTATATCTGCATACCTGAGTCAAATACTTATTGAAGGTTATGCCGCATATTCTGAAGTTCGAAATTATATCGTCAATCTCTGCTTGTGCTTCAAGAAAGATATCCGCAGCAGCATCTGTTGAGGTGTATAGCTGCTTTATTGGAATCTCGTAGAGAAGAAGATAGGTTCTGTTGACTATCTCCTCTCTCATTTCTTCTTTCTCAGCTTCGTCTAATGAGTTGTACTTAGCAACTTTAAGCGTGAATGCTCTGTCCTCTTTTTCACTGTGATAGTTAATCATTATTTTACCCCTTGCTTAATACAAGCAAGAAGTGTGCCAAGTAAAATAAAGCTATAGGATAGAAGAAAATATTGAGACTACTTTTTCCCGGCATTCAAGAAGCGGCAAGGTAAGCGTTGCTCCCGCTGCAAATTCATGTCCGCCTCCGCCTATAGTAGCTGCGATCTTTCCAACATCAAGACCTGCAGTTTTTTTTGCTCTGAAGCCAATATCGACCTTATCTTCCTTTTCCTTGAAGAAGACTACTGCTTTGACACCACTTACCTTCAAAAGCTCTGAGTAGAGATTATCTGAAAGCCCTGCAGTTTCAATATCCTTGGTCTGGTAAGCAACCAATAGCTTGCCATCAAAATAAGATTCTGCTGTATCAAGAACTTTAGCTCCATTTATGACATCCTCCAGCTTTTTACCGTCATTAAGTCTGTCATACATGTCATATGGATCTACACCAGCCTTGGAGAAGGCTGCTGCTCTTAGAAATACCTCTTCTCCGACTCTATTTGAGATGAAGTGGAAAAAGCCCGTATCTGTAAGAAGCCCAGTATAGAGGTATGTTGCAATCTCTTTATCAAGCTCTACATTAAGACTTTCTCTTAGCTTATCTATAAGAAGAGTAGTGGAAGGAGAGTAGGGGACGATGTATGAAAGCTCTTCCTTTGCAAAGGCCTCACCTGAGCTATGGTGGTCAACCACGACTCTATCAAGATGCTTTATTCTATTGAATATCGCACCAGGTCTGTCTATAGTAGAGCAATCTACAACGACTACTAATGGATTCTTACTCAGAAACTCCTCATTGATTTCATTTGTTATCTTTGATGATAAAAATGCCAGCTCTGGACGAAGAAATGGCCCCTCATTGACTGGTAAGGTATTCTTGCCCATCCTCTTTAAGATAGCAGATAGCGCAAGAGTTGAAGATAAACAATCCCCATCAGGATTCTTATGACCGATGATGAGGATGTCTTCTTTGCTTCTTATCTTCTCGATAAGAGCTTTATTAATTGATGGAAAGATAGTTTCCTTCATTGGATAGTACCTTTGGATTCTTGTGGCTTGCGACGCATTCTCTATCGATTATTACTTCCTTAACGCCATTCATTGAAGGAATATCAAAGGAGATATTAAGCATAAGATTCTCAATTATGCTCCTAAGTCCTCTAGCGCCAGTCTTCTGTTCAAATGCCACCTTTGCAATTTCGTCGATAGCATCATCTGCGAATGTAAGCTTAACGCCATCTAGCTTGAAGGTTGCTATATATTGCTTGATGATAGAGTTCTTTGGCTCAGTGAGGATTCTCTTTAAATCTGCAATGCCTAGATTGTTGAGCGTTGTTATTATAGGAAGTCTTCCGATAAACTCTGGAATTAGACCGAATTTAACAAGATCCTCTGGAGATATATCCTTATAAAGTGATGAAAGGTCCTTCTCTTCCTTGTTGAGTATCTTGGCTCCAAAGCCCATACCTGCAGTTGCTGTTCGCTTCTCGATGATTTTATCAAGTCCAACAAAGGCTCCGCCACAGATGAAGAGTATATCCTTAGTCTCTATTTTGAGCATTTCCTGGTTTGGATGCTTTCTTCCACCCTGAGGTGGTACAGATGCGACAGTACCCTCGATAATCTTCAATAGTGCCTGCTGTACACCTTCTCCAGATACATCTCTTGTTATAGATACGTTTTCGCCTTTTTTGCCGATCTTATCGATTTCATCGATGAAGATAATGCCTTTTTCAGCTCTCTTGATATCATAATCTGCAGCTTCAATAAGCTTTAATAGAATATTTTCTACGTCTTCGCCTACGTAGCCTGCCTCTGTGAGAGTTGTAGCGTCTGCAATAGCAAATGGCACATTAAGCTTATTTGCAAGAGTTCTAGCAAGAAGTGTCTTACCTGTACCTGTTGGGCCAATTACAAGGATATTTGATTTATCAAGCTCAACGCCCATATCCTTAATCTGTGCCTTGTATTTGATTCTCTTATAGTGGTTATGCACAGCAACAGAAAGAACCTTCTTGGCCTCATCCTGTCCTATTACATATTGATCAAGGTATTCCTTAAGCTCCTGTGGAGTAGGAATAACCATAGAATCAAAGTCTGCGTTGCTCTCTTCAACTTCCTGCTCAGCTATTATGTCATTGCAGGTCTTTATGCAATTTTCGCAAATCGCAACACCAGGGCCTGTTACAAGTCTTACAGAGCCATCAAGCGGGCGACCGCAGAATGAACAATATTTAGAACTTCTTGCCATGTTATTTCTTCTTTATGATTGTATCTACAATGCCAAAGCTAACAGCTTCCTCTGCACTCAGATAGCAGTCTCTCTGTATTGCATTCTCAATCTCGCTTACGCTCTTATTGCAATTTGCTGCGAGAATATCTGATGTGATTGCTTTGATTCTCTTAATCTCATTTGCGGAGATAAGGACATCAGAGGTCTGTCCTGAAAGCTTTCCAAGCGGCTGATGTATCATGACACGAGCATGAGGAAGAATAGATCTCATCCCCTTCTCGCCACCAGATAATATAATAGATGCCATTGATGCGCACATTCCAATACAGATTGTATTAATAGGGCATGAAACATATTGCATTGTATCATATATAGCAAGTCCTGCAGACACACTGCCCCCAGGACTGTTTATATATAGATTTATAGGTTTCTTTGGATCAACGCTTTCTAGGTAAATAAGCTGTGCTACTACTAAATCTGCATTAGCATCTCTGATCTCCCCGTCTAAGAAGATGATTCTATCTTCTAGAAGACGGGAATAAATGTCATATTGCCTTTCTCCTGTTCCTGTCTGTGAAACTACATATGGAACAAGATTATTCATTTTGGTCTCTGTCAAAAGAAACTCCTGATTTTAGTTTTCTTTAGCTTCTACAAATGTGTTCTTCTCAAGAAGGAAAGGAACTACCATCCCATACTGCTTCTCATCCTTGAGCATGTTCTTGTAGTACTCTTTTGTTCCCTCATCTTCGATGTTCTTGAGCTGCTCTTCACATTCTTTATCGAACTCTGCCTGATCAATCTCGAAGTTTTCCTTCTTCTTGATCTCATCAAGAATCAGCTGGCCCTTAAGATCTTTGATTGCAGACTCTCTCCAGCCTTCCATGATTGACTCTTTTGTCTGGTCCTGCATCTTAAAAAATGCCATAAGCTGCTCTTCTGGAAGACCTGAATTCTGGATGAAGTTCTTCCAATTCTGCTCAAGCTGGAAATCAACCATAGATGCAGGAACAGAGAATGATGTATCATCAACAAGCTTCTCGATGATTGCCTGTGCCTTTGCATTCGTATTATCATATTCAGCATCATCCTCAAGCTTCTTTTTAATTCCGCTCTTCATATCTTCAACGGTCTTATATTCATCCTTGACATCCTGAGCAAAATCATCATCAACCTCTGGAAGCTCTCTCTTCTTTAGAGCTGTTAGCTTGATTGAGAGCTTTACATTATGCTCATCAAACTCCTTCTCTACAGTCTTCTCTTCTCCTGCCTTCATTCCGATAACATCATCGTCAATCTCATAGAGGTTGTAACCAGAGCCGATTGTGAATGTGAAATCCTTTCTCAGAGTCTCTTCGAACTCAGCGCCCTCTTCATCGAGCTCTACATAGTCTACTGTAGCGATATCGTCTTTTGCAGCTTCTCCGTCTTTAGCTACAATGAGGCTGTTCTGCTCTCTGAGCTTCTCAATCTCTGCATTGACATCTTCGTCTGTCACAGTCTTTGTCTTTACTTCAACATTAAGTCCTGTATATGCAGGAAGCTCGAACTTTGGCATTGCATCATAGTGAACTGTGAATGTGATATCAGAGTCTTTCTTGAATGGGAGGAGCTTCTCCTCATCCTGAAGAACAGGAGTAGAGTATGGAAGAGGCTTTCTATCTTCTTCTACGTCTTTAAGTGCTTCCTGAAGTGTATTCTCCATGCATTCGAAAGTTGATTCTTCTCTGATTGCATCGCCGTACTTTCTCTCAACGATAGATGCTGGAACCTTGCCTTTTCTGAATCCATCTACCTGCAGATTTGCAGCATACTTCTTTAATCTTTCCTGATAAGCTTTCTCGATAGATGCAGCGTCAACTGTGATGGTAAGTGCAACCTGGGAATTCTCCAGTTCTTTTACACTCTTTTCAACTACCATAATGACCTTCCTTTATAAATAAATAATTATGTTTTATTTTTAGTCTTAACTGTCTAAATATACTCATTTCCATTTTCTTTGTACATAGCCTCATTTTGCACTCTTTAGCAACAAAAAGAGCTTTTTCCCTTTTTCAACAAATAAAATACATATTTCCTTGCATTTATCGACATATTTCGTAGGTACCATCAATTACATAAGGAGAATAAAATGAAAAGAAAGTTATTAACATTTATATC
>CAVHSB010000085.1:0-8044 GCA_963638635.1 Flexilinea sp. | reverse complement strand
GTTAATGCTCGTTCAGGATATGCATCCATCTCATCATGACCAAAGCCTTTCTTTATAATTGAGTGATTCATTCTGAGACGTACAAAATCCATCATGAAGCTTATGGAATCAAGGATATTTCCTTTGAACTCAGTTGATGATATTATTCTATCGCTTCCTCTTGTCAATCCAGAGAATAGAGAGCATTTTACAAGGGTTTTATCGTCATTATAATCATCTTTGAATAATAGAGCACCATTTCTTAGCTTTCTATCATCATTGAAGAAATGACATGACTGCAGGACTTTATCAGAAAGCTCCTTGCCATCATTATTTTCGCTGTAAAGCTTGAATAGCTTATTGAAATCTTTTCGGTTGTAATCGATATCTGAGACAAGCATGTCATATTGTGAGTGCTTGTTTTTTGTTGCCATATCAATGACTTCTTCGACAGTTGCACCATTGGTAAAGCCTTCTCGTCTCATATATATTCCAAGAGTATCCTTGTATTTAAGAAATACTGGCTTCAGCTGTGATTCAATGATTTCAACCTTTATTATAAATAACTCTTTCTCATTATTCTTATATGGGATAAAAGACATCTTAATATTTGGAACTGGAACAATATGCTAGTTTACCTGATTGTTGAAATAGTTTCGTTCGTTATCTACGTCTTTTCTATCAAAGCCTATAAGCTTATTGGTCTTATCTTCGACTCCAATATATAAAATACCACCTTCTGCATTCGCAAAGCCATCAACAGTCTTTAGCCAACTTTGGATATCTTCACGGTCTAAACGAGTTTTGGTTTCTATGTTGAAAGATTCGATTAAATTGATTCTTTCTATCTCATCTAAAATCATATATACCTCTTTTTTATCGTTAATATAATGACTATAACTTCACTGGCAACTTCACTACAACTTCACTATGTTAGTGAAGTAAATGAAGTTGTAGTTAAGACTTTATTTTTTTCTTTGAATATATGCGTAATAAAGCTTTACGTATAAAATTGATTTCCCATTCTTTTGATCTTATATCTAAGCTTTATCAATTGGTAAGTTTGGTTTAATCTTCTTAAGTATGCAAATATCAAGCAGATTCACTATCGCTATTCATATGTTTGGATGTATTGAGCTTTTCTCAGATGAGAGAAAGGTGACAAGTGAGTTCCTAGCAGGCAGCATAAATGTAAATCCTGTGATAATAAGAAACATAATGCTTCAATTGAAGAAGGCGGGGCTTGTCAATGTAGCTAGAGGCTCTGGTGGTATTTCATTAACAAGAGATAGCAGTAAGATTACTTTCTATGATGTTTATAAGGCAACTGATTTGGTTGATGATGATAAGCTTTTTCACTTTCATGAGAATCCTAATACGCTCTGTCCTGTTGGAAAGAATATCAATAATGTGCTTGAATGGCGCCTTGATAACATCCAGAGAGCTATGGAAGAAGAGCTGAAGAGGTACACAATCAAGGATGTGCTTGAAGATATAAAAGCAAATCTAGCTAGTGAGAAATAAGCTTTAAGTGTTATCATCAAGCTATGGAAAACAATAAATTTGCAGTGCTGATAGATGCTGAGAACATCTCCTATAGGTATGTGGATATAATAATGGATGAGCTTGCCAAAGAGGGTGTCATCACTTATAGACGAATCTATGGTGACTGGTCAGATAAAAAGACTAAGGGCTGGAAGGATAAGCTTCTTGAGAATTCAATAATTCCAATACAGTCCTTCCCATACACAAGCGGAAAGAATTCAACAGATTCAACAATGGTCATTGATGCTATGGATATTCTCTATACAGGTAAGGTAGATGGCTTTTGCTTAGTATCCTCTGATTGTGACTTTACACGACTTGCTTCAAGGCTAAAGGAGGCTGGAATGAAGGTAATAGGCATGGGGGAGAGTAAGACGCCCGGTGCCTTTGTCGCAGCCTGCTCTGAGTTCAAGTATCTTGATGTGCTCTATAGTGACTCTGAGAAGGATGATAAGGATGATAAGCCTCAGGAGAAGACCAGTGCTATCACTGGTGAGCGAACTATAAGAAGGTTTATCAGAAATCTCATTGAGGAAAGTGACGATGAGTACATATTGGTATCTCAGGTTGGTATTTCATTGAAGAATAAATACTCAGACTTTGATTGCAGAAACTATGGATTTAGAAAGCTATCTGGATTTCTGAAGCATCTTGGATTCTCAATCGAGAAGGATAAGCTCTGGATAGTCTAGCTGTAGTTGCCAGATCCTTCTTTAAGAGTTTCTTCTATATCCTTCAGTGGTAGTCAGACACAAGAACTGTTATTGGTATCATTTGCTCTGAAGTTCATTGATAGATTAGATACATCAAAGCCTCGATGATTACATCTATCTGCAATAAAAAGAACAGGGTGCTGCTTTGATTTGCAACACCCCTTAAGCTTATTTCAATGTTAAGAATGCTTTGTAGCAATTCTTTGCATATTCAATATCCTTGACAGCTGTTATCTCCCATGGAGCGTGCATTGAGAGCACAGCAACACCGCAGTCAATTACCTGCATGCCATAGTAGGCTGCGAATTTAGCGATTGTACCGCCACCGCCTACATCTACCTTGCTCATCTCTGCCATCTGATACTTAACATCAGCACTCTCTAAGCAGCCTCTGAGCTTTCCTACAAACTCTGCATTGGCATCGCTTGCTCCGCTCTTGCCTCTAGAGCCTGTATATTTATTGAATACAACGCCACGGGCAAGGTAAGAGGAGTTCTTCTTATCAAAAAGCGAAGAGTTGAGTGGATCATAGGCACTATTTACATCAGAAGAGAGCATCATAGAGTTCTTTAGTGTTCTTCTGAGCTTTATATCGCTTACATCTCCGGTTCTCTCTAATAGCTCTGCTGTTACATTTGCAAGGAATGCGCTATCCATGCCAGTAGCTCCGACGCTGCCGATTTCTTCCTTATCTACTAATAAGCAGCAACTTGTTCTCTCTTCTGTATCGCTTTCAAGAATTGCATCAAGGGATGTGAATGCACATACTCTATCATCCTGTCCATAGGCTAGAACCATAGACTTATCGAAGCCTAGGTATTTAGCCTTACCAGCAGGAACTATCTCAAGCTCTGCTGATAGGAAGTCCTTCTCTTCAATGTTGTATTTCTCCTTGAGTATTGAAAGAATGTTCTTCTTTCCGTTCTCCTTTTCCTTCTCATCAGCTGCATCAAGACCAACAACCACATCAAGGTCTTCGCCTGGTATGAACTCGCTGGCAGTCTTTTTCATCTGCTCTTGAGCCATATGAGGAAGAAGATCAGAGATGCATAGCGTGAAGTCATCTTCATTCTCTCCGACAGCAATCTGGATCTTCTCTCCATTAGTCTTAACAACAACGCCATGTATAGCTAGTGGAAGGGTTACCCATTGATACTTCTTTATTCCACCATAGTAGTGAGTATCGAGATAAACGAGGCCATCGCTTTCGTATAGTGGATTCATCTTCACATCAAGTCTTGGAGAGTCTATATGTGCTCCAAGTATGTTCATGCCTTTAGAAAGATCCTCTTTGCCAATGTGGAATAGAGCAATGGATTTCTCATATTGAGTGATGTATACCTTATCTCCAGCTTTAACGCTCTTGAGCTCTTCAAGGTTCTTATAGCCGCTCTTTTCAGCTAGAGCAACTATCTCTTTTATACACTCTCTTTCTGTCTTGCCTTTATCAAGGAAGTTTTTGTATCTATCGATTAAGTTATTCATAGTTTTGAATATAGCTCAAAAATAGAATGAGTGCAAAGAAATCGATTATCTGATATATTCGTTGTATGCGAAAAGATAAAAACAGGAAGAGAATACATACTCTGACCTTCAAAGAACAGGTAAAGAAAAGCAAGGGGCTATTTGCTCTATATGTTTTTCTGCGTTTGATTGTTGTGCTTGTCATGATAGCACAGATCTTCAATAGAGATTATGAGAATGTATTCTTATGCATACTTACATTGGTGCTATTCACTGTACCATCTTTTCTTGAAAAGAACTGGCATATAGATCTTCCGGATACTCTTGAGGTCATAGTGCTTATATTCATATTCGCAGCAGAGATACTTGGAGAGATATCATCATATTATCTGAAGTATCCAGGCTGGGATACCGCGCTTCATACTACGACAGGCTTTCTGGCTGCGGCTATTGGCTTCTCTCTTGTTGATATCCTTAACGAGAACGAGAATGTAAAGCTTGATCTATCTCCATTCTTCTTAGCAGTTGTAGCTTTCTGCTTTTCCATGACTATTGCTGTTCTATGGGAATTCTTTGAATTCTCTATGGACTTCTTCTGGGGCAAGGATATGCAGAAGGATTATATAATACATACAATCAATTCAACACTTCTGGATCCTGCTAAATCAAATAAGGTTGTCTCTATAACCAATATTGAGAGTGTTGTAATCAATGGTCAGGACCTAGGCCTTGGTGGCTATTTAGATATTGGCATCATTGATACCATGAAGGATATGTTTGTTAACTTCATCGGTGCCGTATGCTTCTCAATAATAGGCTATTTCTATGTAAAGAATAGAGGCAAGGGTAAGTTTGCTTCTAACTTCATTCCGACTATTGACAAGGAAGCTCAGCTTGAAGATATCAAGCAATATAGAGAGGCAAGGGAAGCTAAGAAATCCAAAAAAAAGAGAAATAAAAGATAAAACTTGCATAGTGGATTAATTAGTGGTACAAATGATTATAGAAATTGCAATCGATTGCAATTTCTATGGGGAAGCTATGAAGATTACTGTTTTAGGTGCTGGAGCGATGGGCTCACTCTTTAGTGGATACCTATCTAAAGAGAATGAAGTTACAGTCATTGATGTAAGTGCTAAGACTGTTGAAGCTATAAATAAAGACGGAGTCAGAATCAAAGAGAAGGATGGAAGTGTTAGCTCTTATCATCCCAAAGCCCTGATAGACTCAAAGGCTGTACCTGCTCAGGATCTTGTAATCATATTTGTCAAGGCTATGTTCACGCTATCTGCTTTAGAGACAAATAAGCACCTGATTGGCAAGGATACATATCTTATGACTCTCCAGAATGGTGCCGGTCATGAGGCTAAGCTTTTGAGGTATGCAGATAGATCTCATGTTGTAATTGGCTCAACTCAGCATAATTCTTCAATAATCGAGCCTGGCTTTATAAATCATGGTGGCTCAGGCTTTTCAAGCATAGGCCTGCTTGATGGTAACTCTGATAGTCTGAAGATGATTGCTGAAAACTTCACTAAGTGCGGATTTGAAGCAAAAACAGAGAATAATATACAGCGCCAGATCTGGCATAAGCTATTTACAAATACAGCAGCATCCTCTTTGACAGCCTTATTCCAGGTTCCACTTGGATTCATACATAGAGATGCTCATGCAAATAATCTTATGAAGAGGCTTTGCAAGGAGGCTGTCACAGTTGCAAATGCATTAGGATTAGACTTTGACGAAGAAGAGACTATAATGGAAGTGGATAAGGTCTGCGAGAATGCACCTAATGGTTATACTTCTATATATGCAGATATAAGGGATGGAAGAAGAAGCGAGGTCGATACTATAAGCGGCTCAGTAGTTGAAGCTGCCAAGGAGCTTGGTATAGCTGTTCCATTCCATGAGATGGTTGTTGAGTGCATACATGCACTAGAGAATAAGAATAAGGAGATAAATAAATGAGTGTTTATCAGCTTGGTAATTTAAGAGTAGTAGATCTGTCTAAGCTTGTAGATCCAGCTACAGAGACAAGAAGATGCAAGCTTTATAGATTCAACACAGGTGGAGCTATTCCTGATTTCCATACCAATGTGGATATCATGACACATCTTGGAACACATTGTGAGTGTCCATACCACCACTTTGAAGATGGTGCAGATGTAGCTGCTCTTCCTATCACATCCTTCATGGGACGTGCTATCTATTATGAGTTCAAGGATCTTGCTCCTCTATCTCATATCTCAGCTAAGGATCTGGATAATGCTATCGGCAAGAAAGTAAAGCCAGGCGATGTAGTTATTCTCGACTCTATCTATAAGCTTCCTCCATTTACTCCAGAGACCAATGGTCCAAATGATAAGAGACTTCTTGTAAATGGTGAGACAGCTGAATGGTTTGTAGCCCATGAGGTTAAGTGCGTAGCATTCGGTGATGGCGTATCAATTGAGAATTGCAACGAAGATGTTAAGCCTTTCCATGATATTTGCATGGCTAAGAACATTACATTCCTCGAGGTTGTTAAGAACCTTGATGAGCTTACAACAGATACCTTCTTCATTTCATTTGCTCCTATGTATATCAAGGGACTTGACTCATGTCCTGTAAGAGTATATGCAATCGAAGGTCTTCCTGGCTTCACAGACTAATCTATATTAGAGCTTTTGAATTTGGCTAGTGTAAAAGCTAGCCAATATTTATGAGCTAAAACATCTCATCAAGCTTAACTAATGTTACGCTACTATGCTCTTTTGCCTGGGCTATGCAGCTTTTAGTGAATCCTCTTTTAGAGAATAGATAGAAGTACTTATGCTTATAAGAGAATAGGTTACCTCTATTTAGGAGTGTTTCAAGAATCTCTGAATCTACTAGCTCATTTATCCATTTACACTCTGCGAATAAAGCTGAGTCATGGTCAGTTCCCATTATGTCTATTTCTTCTTGTGATTTTGTCTTTGGATTTGGTCCCCACCATCTTCCTAAAGCATTGAATGCAATAGGTGAGTCTCCTTTTAATAGAAGCTTCCATAGATATTGTGTGCAGATCTGTTCAAATATAGGACCCATATATGTAGATAAACAAGGCTTAATACGATTAAAAACTAAGTCAGTGGCTCCTCTGGAAATCAAAGACATATTGTTCTGAACGAACCTATACCAGAAGCGAAACATGTTATCTTCAATTGAGTATATTGTCTTTCTTCTTGATGAATCTCCATAAGGTGTTTCCTTTTTGATTATTCCAAGATTTATTAAGTTCTTGATATATATCGAACAGACGCTTGTCTCTTCTTCTATTCTGCTTGCTATTTCATTCAGCTTTGAGCATCCTGTTGCAATAGATGCAATAATTGCATTGTAAATTGCAGGTTCTCTTACTTCCTGCTTTAAAAGGTTGGAGGGCTCTTCAAATAGAATAGAGGACTGATCAAGAAATAAATACTTTATAGACTGTTCAATTGAGTGCTTATCATCAAATAATGCTAGATATTGTGGAGTACCTCCTATAATGCCATACGCCAGAGCCTTATCTTCATTGGAGTAGCTTTTAAAAAATGTGCAGGCTTCGAAGAAATCGAATGGCTCTATTTTAAGCTGGGCAGTACGTCTTCCATACAAAGGTGACTTATATGCTAAAACATGGTCTTCCATATATGACATTAGTGATCCACAAAGTATGAGGAATAGCTTTGACTTGTCTTTATTGTGATCGATTAGGTACTGAAGAGTTGAAGCAAGACTTTTTGAAGCACGAGCTACATATGGATATTCATCTATTACTAATACGATTCTCTTTGACTTTGATAATTCAAAGATATATTCAAGGGCAGATTGAAAAGAAGAGAATCTTGTATTTGCAGCGATTCCAGTGCTGTATTCCAGAATGCTTCTTGATAGGTTTTCTAGATTCTGTGATTCATTACTCTCTACTCCTGTAAAGTAAATAGCATCCTTATCTTTGATGAATTCGTTTATAAGTGCTGTTTTGCCGATTCTTCTACGGCCATAAATTACAGCAAACTCAAATATCTCTGATTTAAACATTCTATTTAAAGTCGTTAGTTCTCTTTCTCTTCCAATGAACATCATCATACCTCATTGATAGTATAAAGCTTAATTATAAATTACTAAAGTACGATTTACTAAATTACGATATAGTAGCTTTATGCTTTGCAAAATGGAGATGGCTATCTATCAAGAACATTTTATTTAGAGCTTAGTAAATACGCATTATAAACACTAATTTAATCTGCTCAAATCGTTGTACGTTTCACGATTTGGGCAGATTCAAGAATAGGATAGATAAGTCGTTTATAATCCATCCAAAGAATCTTATGGCC
>CAVHSB010000084.1:0-8178 GCA_963638635.1 Flexilinea sp. | reverse complement strand
TTTTATCGTATTGAGGATGAACTCCTCATTTCTCTTTATCTTCTTCGCAAGATCATTTAAGGGGTCAAGCCTTGAATGAGATGCATTCTCTTGGAATTTTAAATTCTTTCTTTGGAATAAAGCAATATTAATATTACACCGAAAAAGGAACTAATACTGCTTGGTGCTTAATTATCTTGAATAGGAAAGCTAAGAGATGATTGCATGCATTAAAGTGGAAATTAGAAATATAGATGAGAATGAATTCCACTTATGTGTTATTCTATAAAGTATGTTGGATCTTTGTGGTAGGCAGATTACATATTTAAGAATAAGTGTGACAGATAAGTGCAACTATAGATGCCGCTATTGTATGCCGTCTCAAGGTGTTGCGGCGAAGGCTCATGATGATATATGTTCCTTTGAAGAGCTAAGAGCTATGGCTGAAGCTGCTGTTAAGTGCGGTGTACGCAAGATCCGAGTCACTGGCGGAGAACCATTGGTGCGACGTGGTATCGTAGGCTTTTGCAAGATGCTTAAAGCTATACCAGGCGTTGAAGAGCTATGCGTGACAACAAATGGAAGCTTGCTGCCATCATTGGCGGGACCTCTTAGAGAAAGCGGTGTTGATAGGCTTAACATAAGCCTAGATACCTTAAGGGGGGAACGCTTTTCGAGAATTACGAGACTTGGTACATTATCTGATGTAAAAGATGGGCTTAAGGCTGCAGAAGCGGCAGGTTTTGATAGGATCAAGATAAATTGCGTGCTGCTTGGTGGTATTAATGATGATGAGATTTCTGACTTTGTGAAGCTTACTCGTGATAATGATTATGAGGTGCGCTTTATTGAGCGTATGCCAATGGGTGTTGGTGCATCCTTTGGCTCTTTTGTTCCTGCCTCTAGGGTTCTTGAGGTCTGTCCTGAGCTTGAAGCAATTCCTTCAATAGGTGTTGCAAGAAGATATAAAATCAATGGCTATAGAGGAGAGGTTGGGCTTATAACTCCACTTAGCAATGAATTCTGCTTTGAGTGTAATCGTATTAGAATCACATGTGATGGAAGGCTAAAACCATGCCTTCACTCAGATTGTGAGATTATGCTGGCAGGGCTTGAGGGTGAGGCTTTAGAGAATGCAATATGCAAGGGGATATTATCAAAGCCTGAGCATCATCATCTTTGTGATGATGGAATCACCGGAACTCATAGATCAATGAATCAGATTGGAGGCTAGAATGGAATTAACTCATTTCAATGAAGAGGGTAGAGCACGCATGGTCGATGTCAGCAAGAAAGCAGAGACCAGCAGAATCGCTAGAGCTAGGGCAGATGTCCATATGGCCCATGAGACTATGGAGAAGATTGAATCTGGTCATATAGGTAAGGGGGATGTTCTTGCTGTAGCTCAGGTTGCTGGAATAATGGCAGCCAAGAAGAATAGTGATTTGATTCCTATGTGCCATACCTTGCTGTTAAGTGGTGTTGATATATCCTTTAAGATTAAGGATCCCATTGAAGGTGATAGCCATAGCTCTGTTTTGACTATCTCTAGCGAGGTCAGGTGCCATGGCCAGACTGGTGTGGAAATGGAAGCCTTGACAGCTGTAAGCGTTGCCGCTTTGACTGTATATGATATGTGCAAGGCGGTTCAGCGTGATATGGTAATATCAAATATACATCTTACCTATAAAGATGGTGGAAAGAGCGGAATATTCGAGGTTGAGGATAGATAATGGCTGTAGTTGTTTCTGTTAATATCAGTGAAGTTAAGGGTGTTCGTAAGCATCCTGTTCCATATATCGATGTGAAGTCTCATCATGGCATTGTCGGAGATGCTCATGCAGGCGATTGGCATAGACAGATCAGTCTTCTAGCAGAAGAGAGCATAGATACTATGCGCTCTATTTGTTCTATTAAGCTAGATGATGGTATCTTTGCAGAGAATATCAATACTAGAGGCATTGATCTAAAGCATTTGCCAGTAGGTACGAGATTAAGAGTGGGAGAGACAGAGCTTGAGGTTACCCAAATAGGCAAGGAATGTCATTCAGACTGTGCGATAAAGAAAGCTACAGGGCGTTGTGTCATGCCAACTGATGGTATTTTTGCTATTGTCATCAAAGAGGGTAGAATACAAGCTGGTGATGAGATTGAGATTGTTTGAAAGTTGTTGGTTATCGGCTACCGTATTATAAGATTATTCTTTTGTAAATAAGAGAATAGTCATGTATGATTTCAGTATTTCTTCTACTGCAAATGTTTCAAACATATTTACAGCTACTGCAGAGTTCCTCAATGCATCAGAGGTAAGCCTCCTCGTAAGATAGCAGGCAAGTCCTGTATCCCTGAAATAGATTTCAGATGTCTTGATTGCTCTTGTCAGCACACTTGAAGAATATGGCTGGAGTATGTAGATGATACCTGTTCTTTCTAAGATTGAAATCCTTAGCTTTATTGTTGATTCACTGACACCGACTGTGCTGGAAAGGTTCGAATAATTAAGCATCACGCCAGTTCTTGCAGCTATAGTAGCCAGGAACTTTGCAAATGTTATGCTATCAGCTCTGACTAGACTGTTTATATCTCTCTCGAGATAGGTTGCCCCCTGTTAATTTAGTGCATTTCTACTTGTAATTCTGCCTTTAAGAATATCTGATAAAGCTCTCTTTGCATAAGGTATGCTGCTATCTCCGGTTAATCCGCGATTGAATTATGTTATAGTCGATAAATGATACTATCAAAGCTATTAGTCTAGGTGGATAGCAAGGTGATGAGAAGTAGCTATTGTCTTTTTGTGAGCGCTTTTCTATATAATGATAACCATGAAAGAGAAGAATAAATACCTGACGCTTTTTCTCTCTACTCTCAAGATAAGCTCCTTTACATTCGGTGGTGGCTTTGTGATAGTTCCGCTATTGAAGAGAAGGTTTGTAGATGAAGAGGGGTGGATAGAAGAGGATGAGATGATGGACCTAGCAGCAATTGCCCAATCAACGCCAGGCTCAATAGCTATAAATGCGTCTGTTATAGTAGGCTATCATGTAGGTGGTATACTAGGTTCTTTGGTTGCTCTTTTAGGTACTGTAATACCTCCGTTGGTCATAATCTCTGTAATTTCATTCTTCTATAAGGCCTTCAGAGATAACTACTATGTATCCATAGCTATGAAGGCGCTTTTAGCAGGTGTTGCAGCTGTAATTGCAGATGTAGTTTTTACTATGTTCTTATCGATCAAGAGGCTTAAGAAGGTTCTTCCGTATGTGATTATGCTCCTGTCCTTTATCGCAGTGAGATTCTTCAGTATCAACATAATAATAGTCATATTAATTGCGGGGCTATTGGGTGTTATTTCTGTTATGAGGGATGATAGGAAATGATTCTTCTGAAGCTATTTGCAGCCTTTTTTCAAATTGGTCTTTTCAGTATTGGTGGTGGATATGCTGCAATGCCTCTTATACAGCATCAGGTAATTGATGCCAATGGCTGGATCACTATGGAGGCCTTTGCTGACATAATGACGATATCTGAGATGACTCCTGGGCCTATTGTGATAAATGCAGCGACTTTTGTAGGCATGCAGGTGTCTGGCTTTATAGGTGCTATAGCCGCAACGCTTGGATGTGTATTCCCATCATTTTGCATAGTTCTATTGCTTGCGCATCTCTATTATAAATACAAAAGTCTTAAGCTTATGCAGGGCATATTATACGGTTTGAGACCCTGTGTTCTTGCTATGATTCTATCAGCAGGTCTCTCTATATTCCTCCTATCCGTTACAGGATCTTCCCATATAGCTAAAGGCTCTGATCTCTCAATAGACTATATAGCGCTATTTCTTACAATAGCTACCTTTGCGCTTATGAGAATAAAAAAGACCAGTCCTATTGTATCTATGCTCTTAGCTGGTCTTGTTGGAACTATGCTATATCTAGTCCTCTAGAAGGATTCTGCTCTCATCGTTCGGAGGATTATTGAAAAGCTCTTCTGTTTCTCCTCTTGCTATGATGCGGCCTTTATTCATTACAAAGAGCTTTGTTGTCATATTCCTTACCTCCTTCTGAGAATGAGTGACAATCAGGGTCTGCTTCTTTACCTCCTCAAGAAGCTCTCGGAGCTCCTTCTGAAGAGTCTTTCTGAGAAATGAATCAAGCGCAGAGAATGGCTCATCAAGAAGTATAAGCTCTGGCTTTGAGCTAAGCATCCTGGCAATTGCGACTCGCTGCTGCTGCCCTCCAGATAGCTCATGTGGCATATGTGTTTCAAGTCCTTCAAGATGGAATAGCCTGACCATTCTTTCAAACTCTTCGGCCTGTACCGCTTTATCTCTCTCTCCTTTCATTCCAGTATAGATATTCTTCTTTACATTCATTGTAGGAAATAGGGCATAGTTCTGGAAAAGATATCCTACGTGTCTTTCCTGGGGCTTTATGTTTATTCTCTTTGCACTGTCAAAGAGCACTCTTCCGTTTAATTCTATATGGCCTTCATCTGGGGTGATTATCCCAGCAATGCACTTCAGCGTCATGCTCTTTCCGCATCCGCTAGAGCCTAAGAAGCCAGTTATAAGGTCATCGGTCTCAAAGCTGTTATCAAGTGAGAAGCCATCAAATTTCTTATGTATATCGACTATCAAGCTCATTTTCTCTTCCTCTTTCTTTCTCCGGATTCAAGGAAATTGACTATAAGCAATACAACTGTAGAGATAGCTAGGTTTATAAGAACCCAGATATAAGCCTCTCTCTCGTTATTTGTACGCCATAGCTGGTATACCGTTGTTGATATTGTTGCTGTTTTTCCAGGTGTATAGCCTATAAGCATGCTTGTAGCTCCATACTCGCCAAGAGCTCTCGCGAAGGCAAGTACTACTCCCGCTATTATTCCATCCTTGCAATATGGAAGTCTGATTCTCCAGAATATATATGACTTCTTAAGTCCAAGTGTCTCTCCGACCTCCTCAAGTGTGGTATCGAAGGCTTCAAAGGCACCTCTTGCAGTTCTGTACATAAGAGGGAAGGAGACTACTGTTGCTGCTATTATTCCGCCATACCAGGTCATAACAAAGCGTATGCCAAGCTTTTGCAGGAATATTCCTAATGGAGTCTTAACACCGAATATGAGAATCAGGAAGAAGCCTACTACAGTCGGTGGAAGTACAAGAGGAAGTGTAAGAAACACATCCATTATACCCTTTAAGAAGCGTGGAAGCTTTGCTATGTAATAGGCAAAGAATATACCGAGAAAGAAAACTATTATTGATGAGAATAGTGATATTCTCAGCGAATTGAATAAGGGAAACCAATCCATAAATAACTCAAAAAAGGGAGGAATTGCTTCCTCCCTGCCGTCTTATAGTGCAGAAGCGAATCCTACGCTCTCAAATACCTTCATAGCCTCTTCGCTCTTTACATAGCTGAAGAACTCTTCTGCCTCAGCTCTGTTCTTAGCATTCTTAAGAAGTGCTGCTGGGTAGATTACTCTTCCACCTGTCATTTCCTCTGTAGCTGTATCTACAACAGTAAGACCTGCGCTATATGCATCTGTTGCATAGATGATGCCGCAATCAACAGAGGCTGCTGATACCTGGGTTGTTACTTCCTTAACGTTAGTACCATATGTAATGCAGCCCTTCTTTGCTGTCTCTTCCATATCTATTCCGTAGTATTGGAAGATCTTCTCTGTATATTGTCCAACAGGGACATCGCTGTTGCCGATAGCTAGGAATACCTTTCCTTCCTTCAATAGAGAAGCAAGTTGGTCATAGCTTGTGATATTCTTTGGGTTTCCAGCAGGAACAGCAAGTGCTGTCTTGTTCTCAAGAAGATCTACGATAGTAGAGCTGTCAATCATTCCAAGATCATTTAGTGCATTCATCTGCTTCTTTGCAGCAGAGATGAATAGATCGCAATCTGCGCCCTGCTCAATCTGTGTCTTTAATGTGCCGCTTGAATCAAAGTTGTAGACAATAGAGACATTAGGATGAGCACTCTCATAGCTTGTTTTGATCTGATTCATAGTCTCAGTCATGGATGCAGCTGCGAATACGATAATCTCCTTCTTTTCAGCTGCTGCCTTATCTTCCTTGCTGCCCTGAGCAAAAACAGAAGATACGATAAGTGATGCGATAAGCAATAGACATAATGCTTTCTTCATATTTTCCTCCAAAAAATTATTTATCTAGTTTTTCACCGATTATTATTCCAAGTGCATGTGGAAGCGCTCCCCTTATTACAGAGTAGGCATCCTTACATGCACCAGGAGAGCCTGGAAAGTTGATTATAAGAGTCTTATCTCTTAATACAGCAACTCCACGGGAGAGCATCGCATGCTCTGTCTTTTTCATGCTGTAGGCTCTTATAGCCTCTGCAATACCATCAACTCTTTTAGTTGCAACGCTGAGTGTGACCTCAGGCGTTATATCTCTTTCAGAGAGACCTGTTCCACCAGTTGTCAGAATGAGATTAAAGCCCTTTTCTGAGAAGTCTATGAGGGCCCTTTTAAGGGCATCCTTCTCATCGCCAATTAGTAGATACTCACATCTCTTGTAGCCATCCTCTTCAAGCGACTTCAGAATAGCAGGACCACTCTGATCCTCTCTCTCTCCTCTTCTGCATCTGTCTGATAATGTTATTACAGCTATCCTATATTCACTCTTATCCATTTAGATTCCCTTTCCGAATGAGCAATTAGGGAAGTGGCATACCTCGCAATTCCTGCAAAAGCCTCCATGCCCTAAGCCGTAGATGTATTCATTTGTTACCTTCTCATCAGCCATAAGCAATGGAAGAATAAGATCGAATACAGTTCGCTTGTTGTACATGACGCATCCAGGAAGCCCTACAATAGGCCTGCCATCCTCTAGATAGCCAATCAGGAACATTGCACCAGGTAGTACAGGAGAGCCATATGAGACAATATTTGCACCAGAGTTTCTTATAGCAAGTGGTGTCTTATCATCTGGATCTACGCTCATTCCACCTGTGCATATGATCATCTCAACATCCTTGTTTTCTATCATTTTTCGGATGGCACTCTCGATATTCTCATTCTTATCATCAGATATCTCATGGGCTATCATCTCAGAATTGAACTCCTTCATCTTTCTTTCAATTGCTGGTGTGAAGATATCTTCAATGCGCTTATGAAAGACCTCGCTTCCAGTTGTTACAACGCCATAGCGCTTAGCCTTGAATGGCTTTATTGATAGTAGTGGAGTAGTGCCAGCAAGAGCCTTGGCTCTTTCCATCTCATCCTTCTTTATGATAAGCGGAATGACTCTTGTCCCTGCAAGCCTCTCTCCCTTCTTTACTCTGCTATAGCTTGGGATTGTTGCAATCATCATATCGCCAAGACTGTTTATGGATCTCAGTCTCTCGATATCTACCTTAAAGAGTCCATCTTCCTCTGCAATTAGCTCTATCTTTCCTTCTCTTACAGAGCCTGCAGTAATATTCTCCCCCTGACATATTGCTCTTAAGACCTCTGCTGCATCATTTTCATGCATCATAGTCTCATCATACTCAAGTATGTATATGTGCTCTTTGCCAATAGATAGAAGAAGAGGTATATCCTCCTCTGTTATTATATGTCCTTTTCTGAAGGGTGTATCCTTCACGCTTCCAGTTATTCTTGTTATGTCATGTGGTATTACCATACCAACAGCATCTTGTGTTCTTACTTCCTTCATGCCATTACTTACCTGTAAACATAATGGTACGCCACTAGATATCAATAAAGCAAGCGAATTGTTTTCAAAAGTTATTCGCTTTTACGCAATTTTGTTTATTTTTCTGTAGTTTTAGGTTAGAAATAGGTTGAGATATTTATGAAAACAATCGCAAAGCTTAAAATTGAAGGTATAATCGAAAAGGAGAATCAGAGCTACAATCACAAGTGGCTTCTTGATAATCAAGTCTCTTGAAAAAAAGAAGAAGGTTATAGGCATCATACTTTATATCAATTCCCCTGGTGGTGGAGTATATGAGTCTGATGAGGTCTACATGGCAAGCAGACGCTATAAGGAAAAGACAGGTAAGCCTGTATATGCATATCTCTCCTCTCTTGCTGCTAGCGGTGGCTACTATATAGCCACATCTGCTGATAAGATCATTGCAGACAGAAATACATTGACTGGATCCATTGGTGTCATATGCGGACGTTTTGTAGATCTTTCTGAGCCTATGGTTAAGCATGGTGTGAGGA
>CAVHSB010000083.1:5339-8297 GCA_963638635.1 Flexilinea sp. | reverse complement strand
GGTTATCCAATTCTAATGCAATTATCTTCCGATTTGAAGAATCCAAGTTGCTGGATACGAAATTGGAAAGACTATGTAAATTTTATGGATAGTAGAACTTATCATTATCTTGAAGGTGTTTTATCTAATTATTTTATGGATGAAAATACCATAGAGAATGATTATTTTGATTCTGTCTATTCTTGGTGGGAGGAAAAATCACATGATCAAAGAGAAACAGCAATTAAAGGATATCGAAAGCACTTTTATGGAAAAGAACAACTGAATCTAAGTTGCAAAGATAATATAATTCCAGATGATTGGTATAGGTTGCTTTATTTAACAGGATTAAGAAGTATGGGAAGAGTTAATCCTGTTGCAAATATTAAGTTTGTTGATAGCTTTATGCACAATTTTAATTATAGGACAATCTCATTTGATGATTCTGAGCTTTTGAAGAAATGGATGCAATTGATAGTGCTTAGGCCCATGAATTTCTATAAAGATGAAGGATTCGAAGAATGGAGAAAGTTTCTGCCTTTCTTTGCGCAAATCTCATATAGTGCAGAAGATCTTTATTATTTATTTGTAAAACCGCAAATGAAAATAGAAGGAGCTTTAAAGCAATTGCTTAATTATTCCAAGATGTCTATTTTTTCTGGATCAGATATTTTAGCACCAGATATGACGCATTCTCTAGGCAAGTTTTACCCATTGCTCTGTTTGGAAATACTATCAAATAATGGTGTCTCTCAGGATTTGAGCAGAGAGTTAAAGGAAGAAATGATAAAAGAATGCTTCTATCCAACCATTAAGATTAGAAATTCTTTGAACGTTATAGATTCTGATAGCTTTTATGAGATGTGGAGCGATCAAGTTCAAGATAATGATATGTGTGCTAGATTTAAGAGCTATTTAGCATATCCATTTTATTGCTATGAAATAAAGGATTCTCTTAATAATGAAAGCTCAGATATATTCGCAGACGATAAGCCTTAGATTTATAAAGCTAGAGTGATGTGTGAGTAGTATACCTGATGAGCAAAAAAGCATTATAACGTTGTATCTGTGTATAACTTTTGGGATTAATGTTTGCTCTATTGTATATTTAGAGTATCAATCGGGATGTCAATACAATTGTAAGCTCTAGGTTCATATAGTCTCATGAAAAGCTCCAGAGCTATTAACTCTGGAGCAAGGAGGACACTACAAGAACTAGTGTTTACAGGTTTATATCAACAAAGCTGAATGTAGTTACATCAAAGAGTCCACAGTCAGTAAGCTTATAGCTAGGTATGACTGGTAGTGCCATGAAGCATAGTGTCATGAATGGATCTATCTCTTTACGTACATTAAGCTCCTTATCAGCTGTTTCATGCAGTTCATCTAGACATCTAGTTACCTCTTCAAGAGGAAGATCTGTCATTAAGCCACCTATTTCAAGCTGATGAGAGCCTAGCTTCTTCCCATCCTTGAACATAGTAATGCCACCACCGATGCTCTCTAGCTCCTTTACTGCTAGATACATGTCATCATCGTTATCGCCGATTACTATGATGTTATGAGAGTCATGCGCTATTGAGGTTGCTACAGCACCATGCTTCATTCCATAGCCTCTGATCAGTGCAAGGCCAACATTGCCTGTTCCATGGTGCCTCTCTATTACTGCAAGCTTCAGGATATCTTCATCTGGATTATGAACCCATGCTCCATCCTTATCTCTCTTTATAATTGCTTCGCTCTTTCCTGTTACAACACCACCAGGGATAATATCTATAACTCTGACCTTATCGCTCTTGAGTGTTAGCTTAAGACTAGCCTTAGAGAAGTTCTTTATATCCATCCTTCCACTTACGCCCTCAGGCTTTATATGTGGAGATTTAACTTTAGCTTTGCCATTCTCTCCGATTAGCTTTCCTGCAATATATACCTTAGTTGGCTTTAGCTCATTAAGAGATTTTGATAGGAAGAAGTCTGCTCTTCTTCCTGGTGCAATAGCACCTCTATCATATAGATGATAGCACTCTGAAGCATTGAGTGTTGCTATAGTGATAGCTCTTATTGGATCCATTCCAGCGCCTATAGCGAGGTTGACGCCATAGTTTATATGTCCCTCTCTGGTAATTGATTGAGGCTGTCTGTCATCAGTGCAGAATACAGTTCTTCTGTAGTTCTTATCATCTACGCCCGGAAGCAATTGAAGCACGTTCTTACATGCTGTACCCTGTCGCAGCATTACATACATGCCTTTCTGGATTTTCTCTCTTAGCTCCTCAGGTGTTTCGCATTCATGATCTGTTGTTATTCCCGCAGCAATATAAGCATCAAGCCCTTGTCCCTGTATTGATGGAACATGACCATCTATTAGCTTTCCTCTCTTCTCTGCACATACGAGCTTCTCGATTGTTGAGTCATCTGAGTTTATGATGCCTGGATAGTTCATCATCTCACCAAGTCCCAATAGCTTAGGATTATCTAATACAGATTCAATCTCCTTAGCTGTAAGTATTGCACCTGAGTGCTCAAATGGTGTTGCAGGAACACAGGATGGAAACATATAGAAGATGTTTAGCACAGCATTCTCTGCGCTTTTCATCATATATTTAAGAGCATCTAAGCCTGCTACGTTGCATATCTCATGGGGATCAGCTATTACTGTTGTGGTTCCACATGGTGTTACCGCATCTGAAAATTCAGAAGGGGATAGATGGCTGCTCTCAATATGACAATGGCTGTCAATAAGACCAGGTACCAGATATTCTCCATCAGCATCTATTTCTTCTATAGCTTCTCTTTTTCCATCAAAGCCTATAATATAGCCATCTTTAACATATACATCGGCTTTGAAGGTGTTTTGGTTAAATACATCTACGACATTGGCATTCTTTATCTTCAAATCTGCCTTATCTCTTCCCATTGAAGAATCAATGAGTCTTGTAATTTGGTCTTTAGTCATATCGGCCTCCAGCTCTATTATAT
>CAVHSB010000083.1:1112-5329 GCA_963638635.1 Flexilinea sp. | reverse complement strand
ATCAAAATTGAAATTTGGTAAAAATTTTATAAAATTTAATGTAAATATTAATTTTTTGGACAAAAGTTGCGTAATGTTGAAATTAACAACAAAATGCAACTTTTTTCTAGCGTAAACTTAAAAACAGCATTTACAATATAAGTGATATTCAAAAAGGAGGGAAATAGATGGAACTAGTTAAGTTTGATAAAAACACCTTGGCTAAAAAAGGAACTTCTATTCGTACCGAAATTGTAGCAGGAATCACAACATTCCTGGCAATGGCTTATATTCTAGCCGTAAACCCATCCATTCTATCAGCATCAGGCATGGACGCAGGTGCTGTATTCACTGCAACAGCTTTATCAGCGTGTATAGCAACCTTAGTAATGGGTATTGTAGCTAATCTGCCATTCGCACTTGCTCCTGGAATGGGGCTCAACGCTTTCCTTGCATATACTGTAGTTATCCAGATGGGATACACATGGCAATTTGCACTGACAGCAGTATTCGTTGAAGGTATAATCTTCCTGCTGCTTACATTCTTCAATGTAAGAGAAGCAATTGTTAACTCAATTCCAGCCAACCTCAAAAAGGCTATAAGCGTCGGTATTGGTCTATTCATCGCATTCATCGGTCTTCAGAACGCAGGTATCGTTATTGATGATGGTGCAACACTGGTATCTTTAGCTAATTGGACAAAAACTCCAACAGCTCTAGTTGCTATAATTGGTCTTATCATAACAGCTATCCTAGTTGCTCATGATGTTAAAGGCGCTCTCCTTCTTGGAATGGTTATCTCCACAGTAATCGGTATTCCATTTGGTGTAACAAAGTATGCAGGTGGATCCTATCTTCCTCCATCTCTTGCTCCAACCTTCATGAAGTTTGAATGGTCTCATGTTCTATCTGCAGACTTCCTGGTAATCATGTTCACATTCTTATTTGTAGATATGTTCGATACAGTAGGTACACTTATCGGATGTGCTACAAAGGCAGATATGGTACTAGAAAACGGAACAATCCCTAATTGTAAGGAAGCTCTATTTGCAGATGCAGTTGGTACAACTGTTGGTGCTATGCTTGGAACCTCAACTGTAACAACCTTCGTAGAAAGCTCAACTGGCGTAGTAGCTGGTGGCAGAACTGGTGTTACAGCTATCGTAAGTGCAGCATTGTTCTTCTTGTCATTGTTCTTATCTCCTCTATTCCTGTCTATTCCATCAGCAGCAACAGCTCCAGCTCTCATTCTTGTAGGTTTCTACATGATGAGTCCAGTTAAGGAAATAGACTTCGAGGATCCTTCTGAGGGTATTCCAGCATTCCTGACAATCCTGTTCATGATCTGCGCATATTCAAT
This sequence comes from Flexilinea sp., assembly GCA_963638635.1. Lineage (GTDB taxonomy): Bacteria > Spirochaetota > Spirochaetia > Sphaerochaetales > Sphaerochaetaceae > Ornithospirochaeta. The sequence continues at coordinate 3,990 of CAVHSB010000083.1, read as the reverse complement.
CTCTGATGGTATTATGTTCGGTATTATCTCTTACGTAATCATCAAGCTATGTAAGAAGGAATTCAAGAGCATCGGTATTCCTACAATCGTTGTAGCATTATTATTCGTATTCAAGATTGTTATTGATTCAATCGTATAAACAAAATCAAAAATATAAAATAAATAAAAGGGGTTAAGCAGCTTGGAAACAGGCTGCTTTTTTAGCACTCTGTCCCGTAGATTCTGGAAATCTCTGCAGCAGCTTCCTTTATTCTTTTAAGTTCATGCTCGAAATTGTTTCTATCGAATCTGAATAGAGGCCATGAGACGCTTATTGCAGATAGCACATTGCCTCTATAGTCTCTTATTGGAGCAGCAATGCACATTATATTCTCTTCATGCTCCTCATCATCAATAGACCAGCCTCGATCCTTGATTCTGCTAAGCTCTTCTCTGAGTGCTGCTTCTGTTCTTATTGATTTTGGTGTAAATGGTTTTAGCTTATGGCTCTTGAAGTACTCTGAGAGTTCTTTCTCGCTCATTTCAGATAAGAAGATCTTGCCTATAGCTGTGCAATATAGCGGGATAGCCTTACCGACTCTAGAGTACATTCTTATTGTGTAGTAGGACTCTTCTTTGAGTACGTATATTGCCTGATCATCCTCTAGTATTCCCATATGCACAGTCTCTCCAAGCTCTTTAGAGAGCTCTGCTGCAAATGGTTCAGCTACCTTTATCAGGTCCAGGTTCTTAAGGCTTCTGGACCCGATAGAGAACATTTTAAGTGTGAGATGATAGCGATCTGCATCATCTCTGTAGATATAGCCAAGAGACGATAGAGATGAGAGAAATCTTAAAAGTGTAGCTTTAGGAAGCGATGTCTGCTTTGAGAGCGTCTCCAGATTAGCATCCCCGCTTTTGGATATCGCTTCAAGAATGCTCATTGTTCTCTCAACAGCACTAAGCTGCTTCTCTTCTGTCTCTTTTGCCATTATTAACCTTCGAAGTAGCGCTGTGCGTTGTTGAAGCAGATGTCCTTGACGATTTTTGAGAGCATCTCGTCATCATTAGGAACCTCTCCTTCTTCAACCCATGTGCCAAGGATGTTACAGAGTATTCGTCTGAAGTATTCGTGTCTTGAGTAAGAGAGGAATGATCTTGAATCTGTAAGCATTCCGATAAATGCAGGAAGCTGTCCAAGGTTAGCAAGAGTCTTCATCTGCTCTTCCATTCCATCCTTATGATCGCAGAACCACCAAGCAGAACCAAGCTGGATCTTACCTCTGATTCCACCGCCCTGATAGCAGCCCATGAGAGTTGCAAGAGCATAGTAATCCTTTGGATTGAGAGAATAGAAGATAGTCTTAGGAATTTCATTAGTCTCAGAAAGTGAGCCCATGAATGCAGATACTTCAGCTGCGAGTGTTACATCGTGAGATGCATCGTAGCCTGTATCTGGTCCTAGCTTTCTATACATGCCTGGGTTGTTATCTCTGATAGAAGAGAAATGGAGCTGCATAGCAACATTCTTCTTGTTGTAAGCTCTAGCTAGAGCAGACATTACATAAGTTCTCCATGCATCAGCCTCTACAGCATTGATAGCGCCACCTTCCATCTTCTTTGATAGAATTGAGTCGATTTCACTTTCGCTTACGAATGTATGTGGAGCTGTAATTAGTGCATGGTCAGATGCCTTACATCCCATCTCAACAAAGAAATCAAGTCTCTTCTCAAGAGCCTTAACAAGATCAGCTGCACTCTTAATCTCAATGCCAGCAGCCTTGCCAAGCTTCTCGATATATTCCTTGAACTCTGGCTTTTCGATATTGAGAGCCTTATCTGGACGATATGAAGGGATTACCTTAGCAGGGCACTTGCCTTCCTCTTTGATGATCTTGTGGTACTTTAAATCATCAGCTGGATCATCGGTTGTTCCAACAGCATATACGTTGAACTTCTTCATGATGCCGAATACTGAAAGCTCTGGATCTTCCTTGAACTTTCTATTAGCCTCGTCATAGATCTTCTTTGCATTCTTTCTGTTGAGAACATCATAGATGCCGAAGTATCTCTGGAGCTCTAGGTGAGTCCAATGGTAGAGTGGGTTGCCGACAAGACTCTCCATAGTCTCTGCCCATGCCATGAATTTATCAAATGGATCTGCGTTTCCTGTAATGAGATTCTCATCAAAGCCTGCTGTTCTGATCTGTCTCCACTTATAGTGGTCTCCACCAAGCCATGCATCAGAGATTGTTGTGAATCTCTTGTCTTCTGCAATCTGTGATGGGATTAAGTGACAATGATAGTCAAATATTGGCATATCAGCTGCATACTCGTGATAGAGCTTCTGAGCTGTTTTTGTCTGCAATAGGAAGTCCTTATCCATAAAATTCTTCATAATATTTCTCCTTTTATAGAATTACACCATCTTTGAAGAGTGAAATCTCTGAGTATCCATTCTCTTCGTTCTTTGTCCTCTTGTTGCCATTAGCTATAGCTGAGATGAGAGTAAAAAGATCATTTGTTACTTCTCTAGGATCCTTTTCAAGCATTGTGCCTGCATTGAAATCAATCCAATCAGCCTTCTTGGCAGCAAGAGCTGAGTTTGTAGCAATCTTTACAGTTGGAACCGGTGCTCCAAGCGGAGTTCCTCTTCCTGTTGTAAAGAGTATGATATGTGCACCTGATGCTGTCTGAGCTGTTGTTGATACGATATCATTACCTGGGCCTAGCAGTAGATTGAGGCCACTATCATGAACACGTTCGCCATATGATAGAACAGACATTACAGGAGCTCTTCCTCCCTTCTGTACACATCCAAGAGACTTATCTTCGAGAGTTGAGATGCCACCAGCCTTGTTTCCTGGGCTTGGGTTCTCATATACTACCTGGTTATGAG
>CAVHSB010000083.1:0-1102 GCA_963638635.1 Flexilinea sp. | reverse complement strand
GAGCTACAAAGTATTCCTTGAATGAGTTGATAAGCTTAACAATCTTCTCGAATGTCTCTTTATCCTTAGCTCTGTTCATCAGCATCTGCTCAGCTCCGAACATCTCAGGAACCTCTGTAAGGATAGCAGTGCCGCCCATAGCTGTAAGCTCATTGCAGAATCTTCCAACAAGTGGGTTTGCAGTGATGCCTGAGAAGCCATCAGAACCGCCGCACTTGAAGCCAACTACAAGCTTAGACATTGGCGCAGCCTTTCTCTTGTCCTGCTTTATTGCATCAGCAAGCTCTGTAAGCAGTGCCTTGGCATCTCTTACCTCATCCTCGCTTTCCTGGCAGACTAGGAACTTTACTCTCTCTTCGTCTACTGGGCCAAGAAGCTCCTTGAAGCTTGCCATTGTGTTGTTCTCGCAGCCAAGACCAAGTACAAGTACACCACCTGCATTTGGATGATGAACTAGGTCTGCAAGAATTCTTCTTGTGTTCTCATGGTCATCGCCCATTTGAGAGCATCCATAAGGATGCGTCCAAGCATGAACACCATCCTCGATGCCTAGTGTCTCGTTGCCCCATGCTGCAAGCTTATTTGCAATTTGGTTTACGCATCCAACTGTAGGAACAATCCAGAGGCTATTTCTGATTCCGATATCTCCATTCTTTCTGTGATAAGCCTGGATTACTGGAACATGACCTTCCCATCTCTTCTGGTCTTCTTTAGCTTCTAGCATGAACTCTTTAGCTGTGTTCTCGTCATAGGTGTAGCTAGCGCTTTCACTTAATAGAGTGTGGATATTGAATGCGTGAACATGAGAGCCCTTAGCTATATCCTCTTTAGCAGCTCCGATAGGGTAGCCATATTTAATGATTGGTTCTTCCTTCTTGATATCCTTAAGCGCAACCTTGTGGCCTGCAGGGATATCTGTAAGAAGAGTGAATGTGTCTCCATTTACAGTTACAACGTCGCCCTTCAAAAGAGCTTGAATAGCGACGGCAACATTATCACGTGGAGTTATCTGTATCAGTTTAGCTTCCATAGGTGATCCTTATTTATTATAGATTCTTGATAGTCTCTGTCATTCCATTAGTCCAGATTGACTTAAGATGTG
>CAVHSB010000082.1:0-8482 GCA_963638635.1 Flexilinea sp. | reverse complement strand
AGACTGGTGGATATATCGCGTGTGGTATCTACATGGCTAACTCAGGCAAAGTTACTCTAAATGGCGGTACTTTCAATATTACTGGCGGTGTTGGTGTCCTTGTTAGAAGCGGTGAACTAGTAGCTAATAAAACCACAATCAACCTAACAGAAAAAGAGGGATTAAAAACAGGCACAATTGGAGATTCGAAAGTTACAATTACAACAAACTCTCAGATTGTTGTTAATGATAATGCAGGCTATCCAGGTACAGCTCCTAAGGTATCTACAAACACAACAAGTTATACATTAAAGGCTATTGATGGTAGTGACTATACCCCTGCATCTATATAAGCATATTTTAGAATAGGACATAGAGGCTGTTTGGTTTCATTCAGCCTCTTTCTTTTTCACCTTTAGCTTGTTTATAGGAACTACGTATATATCGTCATCTCTTCTATAGAGAGCACCTGAATGGTATATCTTCTCCTTATCTGCAGGTGTAGAGTTTCCTGCAAGGATATACTTACCAAACTCATACTCATCATCAAAATCATTCTTAATCTGGTTTCAGATTTTAGGAACTATCGGCCACTCATCAATAAGACATGACTTAGAATCAATCTCTGCAATCTTTTACGTTATTGGAGCAGGATTATCGATAATAAGATCATTGTAGATGCCAAGCTTTTCAGCCTCGCTCTTCTTACCGCTTACGATATCCAATATAGCGTCATAGAGTTCAAGGCCAACATCCTCTATAGACTTCTCTCCAGTTAATATATAGCCTGCATCAACATCAAAAAGATCAGGCCATTGCTCCTTTAGCTCATGCCTTGTACATACCTTAAGCACGGGAGCTTCTCTCAAGCTATATGGAGTTCCTCTTCCTGTACTGAATACCTGCAGCGTAATTCCAGATGCTAATTGAGTTGGCCCACATACGATATCACTTGCTGGGGTTGCACCAAAGACAAGACCACTTCTTGTTGGAATCTCACCAGGTCCGCATATCTCATTTATCGGAGCATGTCCACTCTTAGCAATAGAACCCATAGCCTTCTCTATAATATTAGATAACCCACCCTTATGGTTTCCTGGAGTTGGATTTGCGCTTCTATCAGCACCGCCCTTTGCTAGGTACTCATCATACCAACCAATCTCCTTAATAAGCTTCTCAACGCTCTCCTCATCCTGACATCTCTCTGCTAATAGATGCACACCATCTCTGACTTCAGTAACTTCAGAGAACATTACAGTTGCTCCCCCCTTAGCTAACAAGTCAAAGGCATAACCGATTGAAGGGTTGGCGCTTATACCAGAGAAGGCATCTGAGCCTCCGCATTGAGTTCCTATCAAGAGCTTTGAAAGAGGAAGCTCTGTCCTTCTTCTCTCATTAAGACGCTTAAGCTTACGCTCTGCCATAGCGCATATAGAGCTGATCATTCCAGAAAAGCCCTTACACTCCTGAAGCACTATGACATTATCTGGATTATTCTCTTCTGGAGATAGAACCTTATCAACAGAGAGCTTCTCGCAGCCAAGGCTTATAACCATAAGCTCCCCACCAAAGTTTGGATGATGAGCTAGGTTTCTGACATTCCTTATTGGGATATAAGCATCGGGTGCATTGATAGCAACACCGCATCCATATGGATGGATAATAGGAATAACATCATCAACATTAGGATACTTTGGAAGAATATCTCTCTTAATCTTCTCAACAGCAGCTCTGACGGGACCAGCTGTGCATTGTACAGTAGTAGCTATTCCGAGTATGTTTCTAGATCCTGCATATCGGCCTTCTGGGATATCATAGCCAAACCAGGTATTCCTCTTTGGACTATATTCAGGATACTTACCCTTAAAGCCAGGCTTGAGATCCTTTAATGGAGGAGATGGAGGAAGAAGAATGAGATTCTCTGACACATACTCACCTCTTTTGATGTCATCATTAGCCTTTCCAAGAGCTACTCCATAACGAATGATATCATCACCCTTATTTATATCTCTAAGTGCTATCTTGTGTCCCTGAGGAATATCTGAAAGAGCTATAAGTGAGAACATAGCAAGCTCATCGCCTTGCTTTAATGCCTTAACAGCTACTGCTACGTTATCCTCTCTCTTGATCTGTATTGCTTCTACCATTCTATTCTCCTTTTTGAACTATTATGAGGTATTTGATTTAATTTTAATATCACATAATAATTCAAATAGAGAGCCCATATAGAGCTCTCTATCAATATTTTGCTTATTTCATCTCGCTGAGAATGTAATCAATCATCTTGATAGATTCAGCAGCCGCTTCATTGACCTTTGTTGAATCATATGCAATCTTCTCAATAGCATTATTCAATACTTTTACAATCTCAGAATTGCCTGATAGTGTATTTCTTGATAAGCCCTGATTCTCCTGTGCATACTTTGTTGCCTTAACAACCTCAGGATCTATCAACCCAGCTTTTTCGCAAGCCTCCTGTGCAGCAGCTGTTGGTGGAATAGAACGGACAGAACCAAGAGTTATTGCTGCCTCTGGATCATTGAAGAAGTAGTTCAGGAACTTCGCAGCCTCTACCTTGTTCTTGCTTGTCTTAGAGATGCTGAAGAGCTGTGATGGTGTGATAATAAGACCAGAATTCTTTGCATCAGCTAGCTCTGGAAGAATAAAGGTTCCCATTTCACCCTTTACATCTCCTGTTACAGCACCATATAAGCTTGTCCAAGAGAATTCAATTACTATATTGCCATTAAGCCAATTAGGATTTGTCCAAATAGAATTCAGGAATACATTGCCTTCCTGTACTGGAACTACAACACCATCCTTATAAAGGCTTGCTATATATTCAAATACTTCAACAAGCTCTTTCTCTGTAAAGCCTCTAGTATAGTCATCATTTATAAGCTGATTACCAGTTCTCTGTACAAGATATGGAAGAAGAACGAACTCTGTCATATCTACAGTATCTGCATTGAAGAAATACTTTGATGAATCTTTCTCATGAACAGTCTTACCTATCTTATAGAAGTCCTCCCAAGTCCACTTTGTATCAATAGAGGTCGGAATTCCGAACTCTTGAGCAAGTGTCTTATTGATTATGCTTGTTCTTGCATTGATTCCAGTAGGAAGACCTACTAGGATTCCATTATAAACACCATTCTCTTCCAAGAATTGCTTACTGAAGCCAGATAGATCCAGAACATCGCTATAGGCCCTTAAATCCTCAAAAAAGTCTGTGCCAGCTGCTGTAAAGTCACCCATCCAAGGTGGGTTAAGCTGAACTATATCTGCAACTGTACCACCAGCTAGCTGTGTTGCAACCTTCTCTCTCTCACTCTTGCCTCTATATTCAGCAGCAATCTCAACATTAGGATTCTTAGTCATATATTGATCAATGACCTCGATTGTAGCCTTATGTCTCTCATCATTACCCCACCAAGACATTCTCAAGGATGCCTTAGTCGGCTCTGCTGTCTTTGCCTCTGTACTGCCATTAGCAAATAATGGGGATAGAACGCATAGCATAACAAGCATTACAGTAAAAACTAAACCTCTTTTCATTTTTTCACTCCTTTTGTTTTATCTATTTAAATCAGATTATTCTCCATGATTGCAGTATAGTACCTTAGAAGAGGGATAATTGTCTGAGAGAAACGCTTTGGTCCAACAGGACAATTATAGATAACAGTATGCTCATCTCTCTTGATTTTAGAGAAATCATATATTGGAGGAGCATTCTCCTTTGTTATCCAATCAAACATGCCAAGGCCCTTTTCCAGGTAGCATTTATCTCCAGTTAATCGGTATCCTATTTCAAGTGTTTCCAAAACCATTCCATTGAGATTCTGGAAACGAATAGATGGATGCATTTTGCATAAGAACATATCAAGACGTGGGACATAGCAATTAGCAACAATATCGTCTATGACCTTCAATAAGGTTTCCCTTATCTTCTCACCTCCTGCGATCTTGTAATATTCATATAATCCACCAATACCAACCTGCATCATGAAAGGAACTCTATCCATGTAGTTATCTGGATAAGGACTAGTCCAGGTTCCCATTAAATCAGCCCAGCGTACATAGGTATCAACTATAGGGAGACAATCATCAAGCCACTTCTGATCATGAGTCTCAACATAGAGATCTATAAAGTTTCTGAGTGCCCAGCCTATCTCTCTAGGCTCTACCATTCCTGGCACGTTATACATAGGAAGCCTTACCAATTCTTCGAGTTTATTTCCTATTATGAGAGCTGTATCTATAGCTTCTTTATCACCTGTTAAATGATAGTAATCAATGAAGCCCTGAACCCATTGATGGCTTGGAACCATCTGTCCTGATACATGGTTGACACTATGAGTATATAATAGACCTTCATGGTATGGCCTCTCACTATAATGACAGAAATCAACATCAAGCCAATGTCTCATTGCTGCCTTTGCATAGTCAAAGTAGCGTCTGTCTCCTGATCTAGCAAAGAGAATGACGAAGTTATGGACCATATCATATTCATTATTAATCCAAATATCTCTGCCCTTGCTTCTTCCCTGCTTGCTGTATTCCCACTCTGGACAATCTCCAAAGTTCAAAAAGCCTAAGCCTTTAGCTCTGGAATCTATAAACCTATAAAGGAATCTCTCTGTTGGAGGATCTACTAATGTACTTACTTCCTTTCCATATATACCCGCATTGATATATTCTTCTGGATCCATATATGGCTGAGGAGGCATTTCCAAGGTAAGAAGATTATCAACAACCATTCTCTCTTCCGTACTAGGAGACATAGAGAACAAGAAGAATCTTGATGTTTTCTGTACGCCTTGAGGAAATTCTATAGGCTCACATTCTGTAGGATATAGTCCAAGCTCGATATCATCCGTATTCACATGCAATGCTTTTGGGAAATTCTGATATGCCTGGAATATCTCTGCACCTAGTAGTATATTGCTATCCTTCCATGTGCATCCGTATGTAGAGAACATGACCTCTGGGAACATCTCATTAGCAGTATTCAGGATAGTATCAGCACTTACAACAGAGTCTATTGCTTCATCAGCTCCGACTTCCTCTGCATGCGCATTGAAGCTTGAAGTATATATAGCCTTCTTTATCGCTTCAGACTTAACAGGCTTTATTCTAAATGAAAGTCCATGGAGAAGCTCTCTAGGATATTCATCATCATACTTAAGACCTGCCTGCTGGTTATCAAGGACAAGCTCAATAGAGCTTTTAGTCTTGGCTTTTTCCTTATTTATGATCTGATACTCAATTTCTACATTTTCGTATTCAGCCCAGAGCTTTACTCTGAATACAAAATCAAACCATGTTGAATCCTTCTTGCTTGATATATGCTTTCCTGTTGTGCTTAAAACAATATATATCTCACCTTGCTCTTCAATCTTCCATCCATTACTTCCAGTGAGTGCAGCATATTGTCTAGCCCCATCATTGATAAATGGTCCTTCTGTTGTTGCGAGCTCCTTGCCTGAGGCGGCAGAGAACCTTTTGATTAGCACATCATCAGGAGCTCCCAGGGAGACCTTAACTTTACTATTTGACAACAATAAAGAGCCGTCTTCCTTCTCTGTTATGCTAACAGGTATAAATTCTTTGATAGTATCATTTTTCTCCTTGCAGAAATTGAAAGCCTTAGGCTTATTAGCCTCAAAGAATGCAAGGAATCTTACGATTAAGAATCTTATAGATTTATCATCATAAGCTGATGTAACAATGTATTGATATGGATATGTACTATCGCCATCTGTGATAAAGTACTCATCAAGATCCTTTTCCCATAATTCATCTTTAGCAAAGGGGATAGAAGCCGTTACTGGCACGTTATCCTTATTGTACCTAGATACTGTCTCAAACTTTATTGTCTTCATATTTAAAATGTTAGCATCTGGTCAATAAGCCATGTATTATCACATTCTGTCAAAAGGTATCATTTTTCATTTTGCAATATGGTATCGTTGTTGATACCTTAAAGCCCTTTCCTTTTTCACTTACTATATTCAATGCACTTCTAGCTCCAAATGTGATACATAAGCGCTGATTTACATTATAAAAGCCAATATGCCGAGATGGCGAGGTAGGGCTAGCTATATCCTCTTTAAGCTTATCTAGCTTATTTTTCTCTACACCTGGTCCATTATCTGAAACCTCTATGTAGACGCTATCTGTATTGAGAGCAATCAGAATCTCAACTATAGTCTTCTCTCCATTGCTTTTGAGTCCATGCTGATACACATTCTCAATGAGTGGCTGAAATAGCATTCTGATGCATCCCAATCCTTCTATTTCCTCCTCATCATAGTCCCATAAAACGATTACTCTTTCCTGGAATCGTATCTCCTGCAAAGCAATATACTTTCTTGTTATATCAATCTCTTCCTTAATTGATGTCAGTCGAGTTGGAGGCTGCAGGGAGTATCTTAAAATACCGGAGAAATTAGAAATCATGAAGCTTGCATCACGTTTTCTATCTGGACTCTTGATTGCCAAATCAATGGATTGCAGCGTATTGAAGATAAAATGCGGATTGATTTGGTATTGAAGAGCTGTAAGCTGCGAGGTCGTTAAATCCAGCTTAGTCTGAACAACCTGGGACTTCAGATTAGTCTCTCTTACATAGTTGCTGGCAATTCTTTCAAGAATGTAGTGATAGGTATCAAAATGTCTCTTTGATAGTTCTAATACCTCCTCATCTAGCTCATCGTTCTTTTCAAAGAGCTCAAGTATTCTATTGATCTTCTTGTATAGCGATTTAGATAGTAGCCATGCAATGATAAAGGCTATTACGCATATGCTCATAGTCAATAAAAGAGTGATCTTGATAATTGTTGCTGGGATATTTATAGCTTCAGACTTTGGGATGAAAGCAACAAGAGAATCTCCCTCCTTTAAAATATCTCTGCTTTGCATGATATAGTCTTCCCTATTGATTGCTGTAAAGTCAAAGACAGTATTTTCATAGAATGAGTTTCCTGAGATGACTTCGTCTTCACTATTTAGCAGAAGTATCATCTCATCACTATATTGCGTAGCACTATCCAATAAGCTCTTTATATATTGCTCATTTACATTTACAAGGAGATAGATGCCATATTTCAAAGGTATTGAAAAGGTCACAACATCTGTTGCTTGAGCGTTCCAAGCTCCAAGCTTTATCTTATTTCGTGTTATTGAGGATCCTTTTTTGATAGCTACCGAATTATCTGCTTTGTAGATTGATGAATTGACAACCATGAAAGCAGCATCTTCTTTTGTGATGATGATTGAATGAATGTATGGAGAGTAAGTGAGATGCTCATCTATATAGTCATAGTATTCATCTAGATACTTATAATTCACATGCTCCTCTTCATTGAAAAGAGAAAACAAGGACAAAAGCATATCTGAGTTAGAGTTTATGTATATGCTGATTTTCTGTGATTCAAAAAGAAGCTCTTCCAGAACATTATTCGATAATGAGAATATAGTCTCTGTATTGGCCTTTATCTGCTTATAGATATTCTCTCTTATGAAATATATAGAGACAGATGCTATTAAGAGCATTGGGATTATCATAAGAGCGAAATAAAAGAAGAAGTTCCGTAAGAAGAATCTCCTTTTGATTATTCCTATTATCTTCTTATTCTTTGAATCCATTCTCTTTATATTCCCATGGACTCTTTCCCCAATACTTCTTGAAAGCTCTTGTGAAGTTCTTAGGGTTATCATACCCAATCATATATGCTATCTCATAGATTCTGAGATCATTGTTCTTCAGCAGTCTCATAGCATTATTCATCTTTACTTCAATCAAATAGTCAGAGAAATTCTGTCCTGCTACCTTCTTGAATATCTTTGAGACATAATTCGTACTCATCTTCACATCTAAAGCAATATTCTCAAGAGTAATAGTTCTATAGTTCATAATGACTTTCTTCTTAATGGACTCTACTACATCTTTGTAGTACCCATCGAAGCTGCCTATATTTACTGCAGCATCATATTTCTCATCAAGCTTCTCTTTTATATCAATCAAGGAAAGAGCAAGCTCATCAACATTAACAGGCTTCAATAAGTAGTTTGAAGCTCCGACTCGTATAGCCCTTTGAGCATATTCAAAGCTGCCAGCTCCACTTAAGATTATTGTAGCAGCATCGGGATTTATAGCTTTAAGCTGCCTTAGAAACTCAAGGCCATCCAACTCTGGCATCATTATGTCTGTAACTACTAAATTGACTGTATTCTCTTTAAGATAATCTAAAGCTTCCTTAGCCTTATCAAAGGTCCTTATTACCTCAAAGCCATAAGAAGTCCAATCCAGCATTATCTGAAAGCCTTCTAAAAACAGCTTCTCATCATCAACCAATATTGCAGAATACAATCAATTTCTCCCTAGATAGTGCACACGATATGCTATAAATGATTTTGTTTTATAGCATGATGTGTAGTCAACAAAAATTATTTGTCATTGTTTTAATGAGGTGAGCTAAAACCTAAAATGATACCTTTT
>CAVHSB010000081.1:3407-8483 GCA_963638635.1 Flexilinea sp. | reverse complement strand
ACTATATAGCCGCATCTGCTGATAAGATCATTGCAAACAGAAATACATTGACTGGATCCATTGGTGTCATATGCGGATGCTTTGTAGATCTTTCTGAGCCTATGGCTAAGCATGGTGTGAGGATTGAGACAATACATACTGGTCGCAATAAGATAATGGGAAGCTTTGAGACAAGTCCTGCAGATGAGCAGCGCTCTCTGATGAGTGCTATGAGCAATTCACTTCTAAGTTGCTTAGAGCAGAAGGCTGCCTCTTGATAAAGTCATAGAGCTTGCCGATGGCAGGGTATATAGCGCTAAGCAGGCTAAAGAGAATGGCCTTATTGATGAGATAGCTGAGTTTGATAGTGTTAAGGATATCTTCTTGAAGGAGCTCTATGGCGATAAGAAAAAGGCTAAGGCCAATATCGCTGAATATAAGCCAAAGTGCAAGAAGAGCTTGATATCTAAGTTTATGAAGGATAGTGCTGTTTTATCTCCTATCGATGCTATGAGCTCCTTTTTAAAGGAAAAGACTCCATACCCTGCATATTACTTTGACTCGAAGAGATTTTGTAGGTGAATTCCGAATATTCTGAAAGTTGAATTCGAAATTTTTATATTCTTATTCCGGATTTTCCGGAATTTTCTTGTCTTTTATCTTATAATGATGCTAAGTTATATCCATGATAAAAAGACATCTAGAGAAAGTGCTTGAAGGCTATTCGACTCTATTTCCTGTTGTATTGCTAACTGGAGCGCGACAGGTTGGAAAGAGCACATTGTTTTCTTCTGTAGTTTCTGGAAAGAAAATCAAAGCAAAGACCTTTGATAGTCTCTCTGATAGGCAACTTGCCGAGACAGATCCTAATCTCTTTTTTGACATCAATAAAGAGCCGTTGATGCTTGATGAGGTCCAATATGTTCCGTCTGTTTTCTCATACATCAAATTGGCTGTTGATCGCAATAGACATAATGGTATGTATTACCTTACAGGTAGTCAGTCCTTCAGGTTGATGGAGAATATCTCTGAAAGTCTTGCGGGGCGTATTGGCATACTTGAGCTGATGGGGCTTTCAATAAGAGAAGAGATAGGAGAGGAATTTAATGAGCCATTCATTCCTTCCAGGGAATTCATATTAAGAAGGAACGGAAGGACGCTTACGGAGCTTTGGTCAAAGATATATAGAGGCTTCTATCCAGAGCTTATAGCATCTCCGCGTCTTTCTCCGAATATCTTCTTCTCTTCCTATGTCAAGACATATCTTGAAAGAGATGTCAGAGCGTTATCAAGAATACATGATCTTGTGTTATTTGAGAGCTTCTTAAGAGTTCTAGCCTTTAGAGCCGGTAATATAGTCAACTACTCGGATATATCTTCAATTCTCGGCGTCAGCGATAAGACAATAAAGGGCTGGATAGGAATACTAGAGCAAAGCGGCATCATATTTCATCTTGATCCATTTTTCGGAGATAGCGAGAAGCGTGTAACAAGGTCTCCTAAGCTTTATTTCTCTGACACTGGTCTTCTTTGCTATCTTCTTGGTGATCTTGCATCAGGAGATGATCTAAAGGCGAATATAAATGGAAGAAAGTGGGCTATCTTCGAGAATTTTGTTATAGCTGAGATAAAGAAGTCATTTATCAATGCCGGAAGAGATTATAGATTCTCCTTTTACAGGGAGTCTCAATCAAATAAGGAGATTGACCTCTTCATTGAGATTGGTAGTACGATATATCCAATTGAGATTAAGAGCACAAAGACTCCATCGCTCTCTGATTCAAAGGGATTCTCTATGCTTGGCAATATAAAAGAGAAGGATATAAAGGATCCTATTGTTATCTGTGATTCCGATACTGTCGGAGCTCTTAGCAATGGAGTATTAACAATTCCTGCCTCTTGGATTTAGATTCTCTTCAGCTTATGTACTGAACCCCTAAAGTTCTTAGTCCAACTTTTTGGGGGGCACATCAGAATCGGGCTCTGAAGGATAAGCTGGTGTTGTTTTAACTTAAAGCGTGGCAGTTTAGACATAGATATTTTTTTTAGGAAATGCTGATTCTAAGATTGATGCTTATAAGCTTTCTGAATATAGAAACTCTTCGACCTCTTTATTGAAGGCTTCACTGTTGCTATATGCAATAGAGTGATTGCCATCGAGTATTACAAGCCTAGAGTTTTTTAGATGCTTTGCAATTCCCTCTGTGTGGCTTTGCTTTATTACATCCTCGCTTCCAGCTATAACCAGTGTTGGTACAGCTATAGAGCTTAAGTCGCCATAAGAGAGATTAGGCTCATATAGCATCAGGGACAGAAGCTCTATTGCTCTTGTATCGTTTTCTTTAATGGCATTCCTGTAGCTCTGTCTTATTTCCTTGACTACCTCCCTCTTGATACCACTCAGAAATATATTCCCACCGTTCAATATAAGCCTATTGATCCTCTCCTGGTGCTTCAGTGCAAATAGAATTGCGATATTAGCACCATCGGAGAAGCCTAGTATATCAGCCTTGGCGATATTCATCTCGCACATGAAGTCATATAGATCAGCTGCTGCTCTTTTGAGTGTCAGCTCTCCATCTCCTCTCTCGCTCTCTCCGTGTCCTCTTGTGTCTATTGCAATCACTCTTCTCGTACTTGAGAAGTAGTCTATTTGATTTATAAAGTATTCCTTGCTCTCTCCGTTTCCATGTAGTAGAAGCAATGGGAAGCCTTCACCTTGATCTATATAGCTTAGCCTTATATCCATAGAGATTGATTCTATGTAAAAGAGCAATCTCTAACAATCAAAAAATGTCATGTATGGAAAATAACGACATTGATTTTGTCTATAAAGAAGCAGCTTATAAATTAAAAAAATGCATTTAAAGAGTAGTAAAATGTGGATTTAATATGAATGGCATAATATTAATTATACATTTTTCACATAATCTTGAGCTTATGTTCTTATAAGTTTGATATCTATGTTACTTGTCTGCAGTGAGGTTATGGCTGTATTGCCTTTTTTCTTAATCCTTGTTATCTATAGTATGGCTGTTAGATTTAACTAATCAATAGCACGAAGGAGCATATACAATATGTTGGAAAATAGCGCATGGGACGGCTTTGAAGGTCGTCTATGGAAAGAAGAAATCAACGTACGTGATTTCATCCAGAAAAACTATACACCATACAATGGTGACGAATCATTCCTAGCTGGACCTACAGATGCTACAAACAAGCTTTGGGGCGAACTTCAGAAGCTTCAGAAAGAAGAGAGAGCTAAGGGCGGCGTGCTTGATATGGAGACTAAGGTAGTAAGCGGTCTTACAGCTTATGGCCCTGGATATATCAACGAGAACATGAAGGATCTTGAGAAGATTGTTGGTCTTCAGACAGATAAGCCTTTGAAGCGTGCTTTCATGCCTTATGGCGGTATTAAGATGGCTGAGCAGGCTTGCACAACATATGGCTATCAGCCAAGTGAGGAGCTTCATAAGATCTTTACAGATTATACAAGAACTCATAACCAGGCTGTATTTGATGCATATACTCCAGAGATGAGACTTGCTCGCCACAGCCACATCATCACAGGTCTTCCTGATACATATGGCAGAGGCAGAATCGTAGGTGACTATCGCCGTGTTGCTCTCTATGGTATCGATACTCTTATTAAAGCAAAGCAGGATGATCTTGCTAATTGCGGTGATGGAACAATGACAGACGATGTAATCCGCCTGAGAGAAGAGATTTCAAGACAGATCAATGCTCTTAAGGGTATGAAGACTATGGCACTCTCATATGGCTATGATATCTCACAGCCAGCTAAGAATGCACATGAGGCTTGCCAGTGGCTTTACTTCGGCTATCTAGCTGCTATCAAGACACAGAATGGCGCTGCAATGAGCGTTGGTAGAATCTCTACATTCCTCGATATCTATATTGAGAGAGATCTCAAGAATGGTGTTATCACAGAAAGCGAGGCTCAGGAGCTCATTGACCACATGGTTATGAAGTTCCGCATGGTTAAGTTTGCTCGTATCCCAAGCTACAACCAGCTATTCTCAGGTGACCCGGTATGGGCTACTCTTGAGGTTGGCGGCATCGGAATGGATGGAAGAAGCATGGTTACAAAAAACTGCTACAGATTCCTCCACACTCTCGAGAACATGGGACCAGCACCAGAGCCAAACCTCACAGTACTATATTCCTCTTCTCTTCCTGAGAACTTCAAGAAGTATGCTGCTAAGATCAGCGTAAAGACAAGCTCAGTTCAGTATGAGAATGATGACGTAATGAAGCCAGTATGGGGTGATGACTACTCAATTTGCTGCTGCGTAAGCGCAACTCAGACAGGTAAGGAGATGCAGTTCTTCGGAGCTAGAGCTAACCTTGCTAAGGCTCTCCTATATGCTATCAATGGTGGTGTTGATGTTAAGAGCCGTGAGCAGATTGGACCAAACTATGCACCAATCACAAGCGAGTACCTTGACTATGATGAAGTAATCAAGAAGTATACTCAGATGCTTGATTGGCTTGCTGGTCTATATGTAAACGTACTTAACCTCATCCAGTACATGCACGATAAGTACTACTATGAAGAGGCCGAGATGGCTCTTATCGATACAGATGTTAGAAGAACCTTTGCAACAGGTATTGCAGGCTTCTCACACGTAGTAGATTCACTTTCAGCTATTAAGTATGCAAAGGTTAAGGTTGTCAGAGATGAGACTGGCATCGCTGTTGACTACAAGGTTGAGGGCGACTTCCCACGCTATGGCAATGACGACGATAGAGCTGATGATATCGCAGTATGGCTTCTCGATACATTCCTCAAGATGATCAAGAAGAGACATACATACAGAAACAGTGAGGCTACAACTTCTATTCTTACTATTACTTCTAACGTTGTATATGGTAAGTATACAGGTGCACTTCCTGATGGTAGAGCTGCTTATACTCCATTCTCACCAGGTGCTAACCCAAGCTATGGTGCAGAGAAGAATGGTCTTCTTGCTTCACTCAACTCTGTTGCTAAGCTCCCATACACATGGGCTCTTGATGGTATTTCAAATACTCAGACAATCAACCCGGAGGCTATTGGACACAGCGAGAAGG
>CAVHSB010000081.1:0-3345 GCA_963638635.1 Flexilinea sp. | reverse complement strand
GCGAGAAGGAAAGAGTTGATAATCTTGTAAACGTTCTTGATGGATATTTTGACCAAGGTGCACACCACCTCAATGTTAACGTATTCGGAAAGGAGAAGCTCATCGATGCTATGGAGCACCCAGAGAAGGAGGAGTATGCAAACTTCACAATCAGAGTATCTGGATACGCTGTAAAGTTCATCGATCTTACAAAGGAACAGCAGCTTGATGTTATCTCAAGAACATGCCACGAAGTTCTCTAATAATACAATAGGACACATCCACTCACTCGAATCATTCGGGTCTGTGGATGGACCAGGTGTACGGTTTGTAATATTTCTGCAGGGCTGCAATATGCGCTGCAGATATTGTCATAACCCAGAGACCTGGAAAAAAGGATGCGGCGAGGAGTGGAGTGCTGAGAAGCTCTTTACGCATGTCTATCGCTATAAGAACTATTGGAAGAATAAGGGCGGCATAACAGTTAGCGGCGGAGAGCCACTTTTGCAGCTTGATTTCGTTACAGAGCTCTTTGAGATAGCAAGATCCAAAAACGTTCATACAGCACTTGATACCGCAGGTCAGCCTTTTGAGAATACTCCAGAATATCTTGAGAGGTTTGACAGACTTATGGCATCTACATCTCTAGTAATACTTGATTTGAAGGAGATAGATGATGATAAGCATAAGGCACTTACAGGGCATAGCAATAAATCTATATTGGATATGGCACGACATGTATCAGATCTAGGAGTACCACTCTGGATACGCCATGTGCTTGTCCCTGGCTTAACAGATGACGTGGAAGGTCTTAAGAGAACAGCTGAGTTCATAAATTCGTTAAAGACTGTTGAGCGTGTTGAGATTCTTCCGTACCATACACTAGGTCTTTTCAAATGGCAGAACCTAGGTATTCCATATACTCTTGATGGCGTTAAGCCTCCAACTAAGGATCAGGTCAAGAAGGCTGAGGATATTCTTGAGGTAGGAAAGTACCAATACTAGCTTTGTCGCTTGTTGATGAAAATCCTTGGATGCTTGTAATAGGATCTATGGGAAAGTGTCTATTTATGCATATTATTGCCCAAATAAAAGCAGCTGCCATATATCCTATCTATTCTTATAATTGGGAGAATATGTATGGATGATCCATTCAAGGAGTATATAGAGAAGCAGACCATTTGCTATATAATCCCAATGTTTTTATCTTTGCATTGATTATGAAAGAAAACAATCAACAACAATATAGGTTTTTTAATCATAACTATAAAGAATATACACTGAGATTTACGCTTCAAACAGATTGACATATTAGTAGTTATAATTAATACTTAGCATGCTAACTATATGAGAGAAGGTAAGACTGCAATCAGATATTTGACTAGGCTTTCAAACAAGGTAAGAAGAAAGTTAGATACTCTATCCCCTAAGGATCTTAGCGGGGCAGAGGGTAGAACTCTGCACTTTCTCTTGGCAAACTCTGATATCGAGATATTCCAAAGAGATATCGAGGAGGAGTTTGGTCTTAGACCATCAACAGCATCTGTGCTTCTTAGTAGAATGGAAGAGCATGGGCTTATAAAGCGCATAGCCTTAGATAGCGATGCACGCTATAAGCGCATAGAGCTTACAGAGAAAGCTCTTGAGTATAAGAGTGATGTTCGAGCTGGTCTTGATGAGCTTGAGAGCTGTGTGCTTGATGGTATTGATAGGAAGGATTTAGAGACTTGTTTCAGGGTTCTTGAGAGAATGAGCAAGAATCTTGACTGATAAATTTTTTTGATTAAATAACAGTTAGTTTACTAACTATAGGAGAATTTATGGATTCTGTTACAGAAAGACTTGGAAATGAGAGAATAGGTAAGCTTCTATTAGCCTTTGCGCTTCCAAGCGTATGCTCTTTGGTGCTTAACGCACTTTATAATATGGTTGACCAGATATTCATCGGACAAGGCGTTGGATACCTTGCAAATGGTGCAACAAATGTAATATTCCCTCTTACTCAGCTTGCTGTAGCTATAGGTCTATTGCTTGGAGATGGAGCTGCTGCATATATGAACCTAAAGCAGGGCGAGAGAGATAAGAGGTCATCAGATAAAGGCCTTATAGCTGGTCTTGCTGGTCTTATAGCATCTGGTGTTGTCTTGTTCTTGGTTTATAACATCTTTCTGGAGAAGCTATGCTATATATTTGGTGCAACAGAGGCAACTCTTCCTTATGCCATTGATTATGGAAGGATAATATCCTTTGGTATTCTATTCTGTGTGTTTTCTAGTGGCGGAATGAGCATTGTAAGGGCTATGGGTAAGCCAAAGCTTGCAATGATGGGAATGGTGCTTGGCTGCATAGTTAATCTCATCGGAGATCCTCTATGCATCTTTGTATTCCATATGGGAGTAAAAGGCGCAGCTCTTGCTACTATTCTTGGTCAGATACTTAATGCTCTTGTTTATATAGTATTCATCGCACGAGAGAAGGATATTGAGTTTCCTTCCTTCAAGGAAGCCTTCAGATTTATTCCTAGAGTATCAAAGCTCGGGATATCAAGCTTTGTAACACAGCTTTCTGTTGTAATAGTCATAGCTGTACAGAATAATCTATTAGTCCACTATGGAGCTTTAAGCGAGTATGGGGCTGAGATTCCTATGACAAGCCTTGGTGTCACAATGAAGGTGTTCACTGTGCTGCAATGCGCTGTAGCGGGGCTTATGGCTGGTGCCCAGCCTATAATCAGCTATAACTATGGCTCCAGAAAATATCAAAGAGTTAAGGAGACTCTCTTGATAACAATTGCTATAACAGAGTTTTTGATGATTGTTGCAACATTATGGTTCCAGCTAGCGCCTATGAGCATTGTTTCAATATTCGGATCAGAGAGTGCGCTATATAACAGATTTGCTGTTAAATGCCTTAGGGTTTTCCTGTGCTTATTGATTCTTGATGGATTTCAGATGGTTGCTTCATCCTATCTGCAATCTATAGGTAAGCCATTTCCTGCAGCTATGCTTGTTCTATTAAGACAGATTGTAGTATCTATACCAGCTGCATTCATAATGGCTGCTATATTCGGTGTTGAAGGTGTTCTCTATTCAGGTCCTATTGCTGGATTCATAGTTGGTATTACCTCCATCTGTATTCTTCTCAAATCAATAAAGAGCCTTAAGTAGCTAATAACCCTGTTTTTAGCCCTTTTCATTGGGAGTTCATAAAAGCAGGGATTTTCTTTCTTATTAAATTAGGGTCAAAATCTTTAGTGGTGGTTTTCTCTATCTGCTCCAAACGAAGAAAAGGGCTATATGAGATAGAAAAAGAAAGGGCAGTTTCCTATAATTGATTTTGGAAAACTTCATATACAAGGAAACGCCC
>CAVHSB010000080.1:0-8657 GCA_963638635.1 Flexilinea sp. | reverse complement strand
TTGCGAGGCATGCCAAAAGCAGCTTGATAACATGGCATCATTAGATGAGCAGGTCAAGGCAGCGAAGACCTCCGATGAGATGCTTGATAGAAAGAAGGATATAATATTTAATACATTGGACCAGAAGTACTTCCAGAATGGAAAGAAGGTAAGCTTTATCAGAAGAAAGATAGAGATGAGGCTTCCTACAATGATTACAGCAGCTGCTGCAGTTGTCTTCATATTCATTGGTGGCTTCATGTTCTTTGGAACAAATCCATCCCAGACAGAGGATATACTTCCATCCTTTGCAATATCTGCAGATCAGCAGAATGTAAGGTATGTATCATCAGGTAAGGGAT
This sequence comes from Flexilinea sp., assembly GCA_963638635.1. GTDB lineage: Bacteria > Spirochaetota > Spirochaetia > Sphaerochaetales > Sphaerochaetaceae > Ornithospirochaeta. Next base: position 8,316 of record CAVHSB010000080.1, on the reverse strand, counting down.
CACTAGATGATTATAGCCTTGAAGAGATAATGCAATATCTAGATAGCAAGGGCTACAACGTCAATATTACGATGAAGGGCCTTCAGCCAATAGAGACGAACTAAATAAAAAGCTGGCACCATCCATAAAGGTTCTGCCAGCTTTTATTTTCACGATCCTCTACATCTCGTTATATAGCTTCTCGTATATCTTTGAGGAATTGGTCCATGACCAATCTTCCTTCATTCCTCTCTTTGCAATATCATTCCAATCCTTATTTCTTTCATAGTATGTATATACAGCATGATTGATTCTGTCTAATAGCAGCTCTGATGAGTAGCCATTGAATGAGAAGCCTGTACCTGTCTTCTCAAATTCATTATATGGCTTTACTGTATCCCTAAGACCACCTATCTCATGGACAATTGGTACTGTTCCATACTTAAGTGCAATAAGCTGAGTAAGTCCGCAGGGTTCAAATGCGCTTGGAACAAGCAGTGCATCAGAGGCTGCATATATCATATGCGAAAGCTCATCGCTATAGCATATGTTTGCACTGACCTTGCCTCTATACTTGTTCTCATAGTATCTCATCATGTTCTCATATCTCTCTTCACCTTTTCCTAGTACGATGAGATTGATATTCTTAGAGCATAATTGATCCATAGCTCTATCTAGGATGTCGAGGCCCTTCTGGTCTGTAAGCCTTGAAATGAGACCAATAGTGAATACTTCTGGATTCTCCTTGAGTCCAAGCCTTCTCTGAAGCGCTGCTTTGTTCTCCTTCTTCTTTGATTTGAAGTTTACCAGAGTGTATTTCGCTGCTATCTTCTCATCCTTTGCAGGATTCCATATAGAGTAGTCTATTCCATTGACAATTCCCCAGAGCCTGTTTCGTCTCCATTTGAGTATGTCATCAAGTCCATCTGAGAAGTTCGGAGTTTGAATCTCTTCTGCATATGAATTGGAAACAGTGGTGATGTAATCTGAGTAGACTAATCCACCTCTGAGCATTGATGCATTCCAGTCACTCTCTGGGTAGTTCCTATTCTGGTATGGCGAGACAAGAAGACCTGGCTGGAAGCACTCATTTGGAAGTGCCGTTACCCATTTCAGATGACCTACGTTCCAGGTTCCCTGGAATCTTATGTTATGTATTGTCATAACAGTTCTTATTCCTCTGAAGAATGGATCTCCCTGGAAAACTGTATTGAGATATACAGGTATCAAGGATGCCTGCCAATCATGGCAATGTATGATATCTGGTCTGAAATTGATAAGCGGAAGCGCAGATAGCACTGCTTTTGAGAAATAAGCGAATCTTTCTAGATCCTGGAACATATCATAATAGGGTACGAGACCTCCAAAGTATTGCTCATTATCTACAAAGTAGTATGTAATGCCATCTAGCTCTAGCGACTTTATTCCTGCATATATGCGGTTATCCATCTGGAAGTAGTACAGAGTCTTCATCTTGTTTCTGTATTCTTCTGGTATTGCATGGTAATTCGGAATTACAACCCTGACATCGAATTGCTTCCTATCTAGGCTCTTTGGAAGTGATCCAACTACATCTGCAAGGCCTCCTGTTTTGACAAAAGGCACACACTCTGATGCCGCAAATAGAATCTTTTTCATAAATTCAGTTTAAAGTGTGAAAATGTCAAAGTAAAGATATTCGTGTTCTGCTATAGTATCTTTGTAAGGGAAAATATGAAAAAGACATTTGTTTTGTTGGTTTTGGCTTTATTTAATCTCTCGTTTCTCTTTGCTGTATTCAATCCAGCATATAGCGATTATCAATTCTATAATCTTCAGGCCTATGAGATTGATAAGGACTATCTATTGAAGGCTCTTGATGAGGCAGAGCTTGATTCGGAGAAGGCTGAGATACTGTGGCGCCTCTCTCGTGTTCAGCTTACAGTCACAGATGATATTCTAGATAGTAAGGAAAACAAAGAGCTTAGACTTACAGAGTATGGCAAGGCCCAAAGCTATGCAGAGGAGTCTATAAAGCTTGAAGACAGCGCAAACGCAGAGCATTGGCTTAGCTCAGCAATAGGTAGGATAGGGCAGGTAAATGGTCCTCTCAATAGCCTTAGCAAAGCAAAGCCTATGTATGAGATAATCAAGAGAGTGCAGAATGACTTCAATGCAGATATGTCTGATTCCTGGTATGTTTTAGGAATTCTCTTCAATGAGCTTCCTGGCTCTCCTGTCAGCTTTGGAAACTCAAAGGAAGCCATAAGCTACATGAAGAAATGCATGGATACACAGGATAACGTTAATAGATCTAATCTTACTAACTATCTTGAAACCGCAGAGCAGCTCTATAAGCGCAATTGGGATAGCAAGAAGCGTGCTAAAGAGTTTGAGAAGATGAAGAGCAAGTACAATGCCGAGACTGTTCCGACTGAGAAGATGAGATACTATGAGGGAAGAGACGGCAAGGCTACTATGGGCTTCTATTGCTCTATCCCTCTTGCAGAGATTTCTGATAGACAGGAAGCCATAACGATTCTACGCTATGCTATAGCAGTCTATGAAATGAGAGCTTCTCAGAATCTTGTATTGCCATCAGATAGAGTGAAGAAAGATAAAATAGAGGCTATGCTGGAAGCGATTTCGCTTTAGAGTGCTATACTCCTTTGTTGGCAATGAGTTAGCTTTTTGTTATGATTGAAAATTGGAGGCTTAAATGAAAGCTGTTGAACTAGCAAAATCCTATAATCCAAAAGACTTTGAAGACAGGATTTATGAAGAGTGGAAAGAAAAGGGTGAATTCAAACCTAAAGAGGGTGGTGAAGGTCATTTTACTGTTGTAATGCCACCACCAAATGTAACTGGTATTCTTCATATGGGCCATGCCCTTAATAATAGCTTGCAGGATATAATCATAAGATATAAGAGAATGTCGGGACTTCCTACAGTGTGGGTTCCAGGAACCGATCATGCAGGTATTGCAACTCAGAACGTAGTAGAACGTCAGCTTGCTAAAGAGGGGCTTAGACGCCAGGATCTTGGACGAGAGAAGTTCTTAGAGCGTACTTGGCAGGTAAAGGATAAGCATCACGACATTATCAAAAAGCAGCTTGAGAAGATGGGCTCCTCATGCGATTGGAGCCGAGAGCGCTTTACTATGGATGAAGGTCTTTCAAAGGCTGTAAGAGAAGCCTTTGTAACACTATATGAGAGAGGTCTCATCTATAAGGGCAATTACCTTGTTAACTATTGTCCTAAGTGTGGTACTGCACTTGCAGATGATGAGGTTGAATATGAGAATATGCCAGGTCATCTTTATGATATCAACTATCCATATGCAGATGGCTCTGGATATATCACAGTTGCAACAACTAGACCTGAGACAATGTTCGGAGATGTTGCTGTTGCTGTAAATCCGGATGATGAGAGATATAAATCAATCGTTGGAAAGCTGCTATCTCTTCCTCTTACAGATAAGAAAATCCCTATAATTGCAGATTCCTTTGTTGATAAGGAATTCGGAACAGGTATGGTTAAGATCACTCCTGCTCATGATCCTAATGACTGGGAGTGTGGAAAGAGACATGGCTTAGAGGCTATCAATCTCCTGAACCCAGATGGTACTCTCAACTCAAATGTTCCAGAGAAATACAGAGGACTTAAGGCAATTGAGGCTAGAGAGCTTGTTGTAGCAGATCTTAAAGAGGCTGGAGTACTAGGAAAGATTACCGATCATGCTCATGATGTTGGTCATTGCTATCGCTGTCACACTGTAGTAGAGCCATATCTTTCAGAGCAATGGTTTGTAAGAATGAAGTCACTTGCAGAGAAGGCTATTGGTGCATGGAAGAAGGGTGACATCGTATTCTATCCAAAGAAGTGGGAGAATACTTATCTTCATTGGATGGAGAACATCAGAGATTGGTGTATTTCTCGTCAGCTATGGTGGGGGCATAGAATCCCTGTATGGTATTGTGATGAATGTGGAGAGATGATTGTATCTAGAACAGATGTTACAGAGTGTCCTAAGTGCAAGTCTCATAGTTTGAAGCAGGATAGCGATGTACTCGATACCTGGTTCTCTTCATGGCTATGGCCTTTCTCAACTCTTGGCTGGCCTGAGAAGACAGAGGATCTCAAGAAGTATTTCCCAACTAACGCTCTTGTAAGTGGTTATGATATCATCTTCTTCTGGATTTCCAGAATGATCATGGCATCTGAGGAATTCCTAGGCGTAGCTCCTTTCAGAGATATCGTAATAACAGGTCTTGTAAGAGATAGCCAGGGCAGAAAGATGAGCAAGTCTCTTGGCAATGGAATAGATCCTATTGAGGTTATCGATCAATATGGCGCAGATGCTATGAAGTTCACTCTATGCTATCTTGCAGCTCAAGGCCAGGATGTTCTTATAGATATGAAGTCCTTCCAGCTTGGTTCTAGATTTGCCAATAAGATCTGGAATGCTACAAGATTCCTATTGATGAACCTTGAAGGCAGAAGCCTAGTAGAGGTTAAGAGAAGTGATCTCAATGTAATGGATAGATGGATTTATAACCAGCTAAATAATGCTGCTAAGTCTATCAAGAAGGCTATGGATGGCTATCACTTCAATGAGGCTGCTCAAACTATCTATTCATTCTTCTGGAATGATTTCTGTGATTGGTATATTGAAGCATCAAAGCAGAGACTTCTTCATGGTAGTGATAAGGAGAAGGATCTTCAGGTTTCTATCCTTATGGAAATTCTTGAAGAATCAATGCGCTTGATGCATCCTTTCCTGTCATTCCTTACAGAAGAGATCTATCAGAAACTTCCTAATCATAAGGGTGATGTAATTACAGCTGAGTATCCTACATTCAGAGCAGAAAGAGAGGATAAAGAGGCAGAGAGGCTTGTCAATGCTTTACAGGATGCAATTAAGAATGTCAGAGCTGTAAGATCTAATCTGATGATTGGCCCAGAGAAGAAGGTTAAGGTAGTAATCAGACCTAATGCTGACTTCTTTGCTACAGCCTTCTACAAGGAAGAGGCTTCATTGATGGGATCTTTCATGAATGCATCATCTGTAACTATTGAAGATACCTATAGTGAAGATACTTCAAAGGCATTCCCATCTCATGGTGTAGGCTTTGAGGCATTCGTGTTTGTAAGAGATGCTATAGATGTCGAAGGTGAGATTGCTAAGCTGAAGAATGAGATTGAGAAGGCAACTGCACTGTTGGCTCAATCAGATAAGAAGCTTTCAAATGAGAACTTCATCTCACATGCAAAGCCAGAGGCTATAGAGAAGGAGAAAAGCAAGAAAGCTGAATTCGAGGATAAGATCAAGAAGAGCGAGGAGCATATAAAGCTTTTAAGCTCTCTTAGGTAATATTCGAAGGCAAGAAGCGGGGCTGGATTGTTTCAGCCCTTTTTTTGTATCCTCATATTATATTTAAGGTATTCTTACGAAAAGGCTGAAACAGAATGAGCAAAATCATCTTGTACCATGGATCTCCAAATAGGATTGTAAAGCCGATATTTGGAGGTGGAAATGAAAAACAAGATTATGGAAAAGGGTTTTATCTGACACCCGTTATTGCTCTTGCAAAAAAATGAGCTGTATGCAGACCAGATGTAACATAGGGCTATGTGCATACGTTCAGTCTTGATATTGAAGCTTTAAAAATATTGGATTTTCAAAGCTATGGTATTCTCCCTTGGCTGTGTGAGCTTATGAAGCATAGGGATGCTTCTGACAGTAAGCGCTACAGAATGATTAGAGATAAGTTCATTGAAAAATATGGAGTAGATACCATTGGCTATGATTGCATAAAGGGGTGGAGAGCCAATGCTTCATATTTCTATATTGCTAAAGAATTCGTAAAGGATAATATCGATGTGGATATTCTCGAAGAGCTTCTTTCTTTAGGTGATTTAGGAGTACAGTATTGCGTTAAATCTGAAACAGCCTATAAGAATCTCATAGAGCTTGAAGATCAGCTTGTTGAAGTTCCTTATGAAGAATTCAGCAGAAAATACAATCAAAGGGATGTAAATGAAAGAAAACGAATGAAGGAACTTGTAGATTCTGATGCTAACAAGGTTGAGAATGTATTTAGTACATTGATATAGGGATAATAGAGTTATGAAGCCATATGATGAAGCATATTTAGAGGATGTTGTGGAAACTCAAGGAAAGCTTTTTGGCTATGTTGCTGAACATTATAATGAAAAAGACACAGAAGACTTTATTAATTTCTATATGCAAAGCAAAACAAGAAAGAGCATCGATGAGGGGCAGGCTTATGTTGCAACTATGAATGTAACAGAACTATGGTCTTACTTTATGGAGGTTGATAGCTATAAGCTAAAAGAAGGAAAGGCTCTTGAAGGCTTTATGCCATTCTGGATAGGTGAATTCTATGCTTATTATCAATGGTATTACAACATTCCAAGTTGCAAGCTCATTAAGAAGATTCCTCTTGCTTTCTTAGAAAAAGTTTATTGGGGCTTTCATGATTTAGATTTAACGCTTGCAGCAGAGAAGGTAGGATGCGTTAAATAAAAGTTTCACATTTTTAAGCACTATATAGTAGACAAGAGGCCTCATTCAGACTTCTTGTCTTTGCTTTTCTTTGAGGCCTTTTCCTTCACTTGTTTCTTGGTGTCGGAAGGATTCTCTTCCTCTGAATTATTGCTATCAGGTATCTCCTCAATAAGGCCAAGTGTTCTGAGAACGTTAGCTGCCTTTAGCGTTATGGTAGGAATGCTCCAATCTGCATCATCATTTATCTTCACCTTCTTAGCAGAAGACACCAGATCCATAATCTGCCTATATGTGTACTCGTCGCTGAGTCCGCTTTCCTTCAGCTTCTTTCTTACCCTCATCGTTATACAAGTGGAAAGGAAATTGATGAATTCCGTACCATGAATGGAGGCATCACAGTGAACTCGTGTGTCATCAAACTGGAGAATCTGCTTGTAGGTTCTGAAGCATTCCTCAACGCTCCACCGTTCCATGTACATCTTATATATAACATCAGGAGCAGCATCCAAATCAGAAATGAACACTATTGTTCCGAATTGAGCTTTCGCCGTATCCCATTTCTCCTTGTCGTACTCATCTGCCTCCTTATGCCTCTTGTAATAGTCAAGCTCCTCCTTCACGGCAAGAGAACGGTTGTAGAAGGAATATAGATAACATTTCCCCGCATTTGCCTTCTTCCAGCTCACATCCAGGTCCTTATCCTTGAGGCATCCTGTATATGAATACATATTATTTTCTTTTATTCTCTTGTCATTCCTTTTCAATGGATTGAGCCAGTGCAGGTCCTTATTGCTGCCGAATACATCCTTTGCTTTATTATAAGGAAATCCTTTGTCTGCAAGGACAACTCCTTTCTTTATCTGGTTATCCTCCAGGAATCCCTTATAAGCAACACTGTCTATTACATTACCAGGGAGAGCCTTCTCGCATATAGGTTCACCACTCTCTGCATCAAATGCATATAATACGGAAATATTACGGCACCCTTTCTCTCTGCTCTTCCGCGATGCTTTTGAGAATGTATTGCAAATGCTCGTGTCATTCTTTATTGTGCCGTCAATCGCTATATTATGATCCTTGGAAAAATGAGCCACTCTGTTGCGCATGAATTCAACTATGCCGGCATAATCCCTTCCGATGTCTCCGATGAACTTGCATACGGTATTCTTATCCAACGCTGTATCTGGCATTGTTTTACTCAGCCAGCTGCGTTCATACGCATCAGAGAGCATATAGTCAGGTATATCGGGACGGGCAATGCGAAGAAGCGCAATTACATACATCTTCTCCGCATCTTTTATGTCGTATACATCTTTCAGCTCCTCAAGGACAGTCTTCCCCTCCTTTGAGAAGAGGGCATATTCTCCCCAGTCTTTCAGCGTAATTTCCCTTTGGGTGAGCTTGCGCCTTCCTTCGACATATTTCCCGTCGATTATATGGCCGATGGTTTTCCCATTGATTGGAATATTCTTTCCTTCTTTTCTCTTACAACCAACTCTCTCTATTACCATATAGCGGAATCTGCCGCCGTTCTTATTCTCTCTGACAATCGTATTTTTCGGTCTTTCAACCTTTCTTATTTCCTCTGGAATAGCCATAATGCTCCCTCTTATTTATATAGTGCATATTATAATATATGGGCTATATAAATGCAAGTATTATTTACATAAAATTGAGCAGATTACAAAAGAAAAACCTCCCGCTGCATATCTTGCATGTCCGGGAGGTATAATCATTTGTGTGGTTATATAGATTATTGCCTTTATTTAGTCTGTTTTTGCGATTTTTGGGGGTTTCTTATAGTGCATATCTTTGTGAAACCTTTA
>CAVHSB010000079.1:0-8692 GCA_963638635.1 Flexilinea sp. | reverse complement strand
GGGTGAGTCAAACGGAGATATATCCTCCTCTTGCTCATTGTATCTTAGCTTAGCCTTACATTCGAGATTGCCATTACCATCAATATCTAGATAGAAGACAGCAACTGGAGGCTCATCTAGCTTTTCTTCAAGCCTATCTATGGCGTTATCCTCAATCCTTCCATAGCGTCTAAGCTCTGGAAGCACTCTTTGATAGAAATTATCTATATATTTCATTCCAACAGTGAACGAGAATTCACCGTCTTGATTTGCTGCAGAGGAAAGAGATAACGCAGCGCCTAGCTTGCTTCTCTCTGCTCTCTTCAGGTATCCATCTGCAAACCAATATATGTATTTGTTGCTGCTATAGCGTCCAGATATGTTGCCGCTTACATTTATAGCAACTATCTCTCCTTTTTCTTCCATCCCGTCAATCTTCATGTTGAACTCTGGATCAACATCTCTAAATCCCAGTAAAGGCATATCATTATAGAAGATTGCTGTGCCATTCATCATTTCATAGAAATCATCTACCATATTTTGAAATGAGATCTGATCCTTATAGCCATAGGAGAATATGGATGTCATTCCAATTCTGTAATTGAAGAGACAGGCCTTTATGAAGTCAAAGCATCTTGTTGCTCTATCTGTAAGAGTTGCAGTCGCGAAATCAGCATGGCAATTAGAGCTCAGGGTATAATCACTTTGATTCTTATATGCATCATATAATCTTGATATATCCTTTACCTTGTAGTATTTGCCATTCTCACCAAGTAGCTTGAACTAGATTGATGTAGGATTGTAGCTGCTATATGTCTCTACATAGAGTGCGATGTCTACCTCTCTGCTTTCTGACTTTTCGATAGGGGCTATAGTGCTTTTCTTCTCCTTTCTGAAGTTTGAAATGAGGTTTATTGCAATATTATCTGAGTAATCTATGACATCCCTGTTATTCTCTATATATTTGATCAATAGCATGAGCGCTAGCGTCTTATGTATGCATAGCTCTATTGTTCCATTTTTTAATTGCTTATTGCTCTTGCATAGCTGTGCATATTTCTTGTTATACCATGAGCCAACAGCGCATAGAATATTCTCTATGCCATTGTGTCCAAGATTGATTGTAACAAATTGAATATCTTTATCGTCGATGCTTATTCTTATTTCGTATCGTAAATATCTGGATCCGATTTCGTTGACTACTGTTATTTTTGCAGCTGCTGGGTTGATATTATCTATGAGCTCAAGAGCTTTCTTATATGTTTGAGCTGATGGCTTATATACATCTAAGGATGGACCTAAATTAAGATAGTGAGTTTTCCCATCATCCTGGAATGGTAATTTCTCATATTTATTATTGCTTTTGACTTCCTTAAACTTAGCCTCTTCGACCTTCTCATTGTTAAAGACCTCATCGCCATATTTATCTTCAATGCTATACAGCGTTGCAGCTACATGCTTGCAATAGTCGTTATCCTCTGCATAAGGACAATTGCAAAAGACCTTTTCGACTTCTCTGTTTTTGATGGTAATGTCAACATCATAGTAATCAGAGCCGCAAACAGTTGCACTGAAATGTTCACCGGATTTTACGAGATTCCTTACTCTGCCAGCATTATAATATTCAAGGCCTCGCTTTAGGATTGTTGGTGGAAATAATTTTGTCCAATTGCTCATGGGGATATATTACAACATATAGCTGATGAAATCTTTATCTAGCATTCAATTTCTTCACTAAGTTCTGCGAATATTCTCTCATAATGCTTTTCAAGCTCTTCTCTTTTCTTCTTTTGGTTCTTTATGGCAATTAGGATATATGAAAGAGGAATGATCAAGAGCAAGGCTTTTGGCAGCATATCTGGATGCCTTGTATAGAAGGTAAGCCCTTTGTATTTGCCGAGCTCTATGTCATAAATGCCATAGGTAACAGTAAATGGATCAAGCATATTCACTATCTCTCCATTCTCTTTTACTAAGCATGTTATTCCGCTGTTTGTGCTTCTTAATAGAGGCCTTCTTGTTTCAACTGCTCTTAATGCTGCTAGCTGTAGATGCTGCATCTCGGCCTCAACAGATCCAGACCAACTGTCGTTAGTCAGATTGATAAGCAGATCTGCACCATTTCTTACAAAGCCGCTAGATAGATAGCCAAACATATCTTCAAAGCATATTGGAGTTGAGAATTTTATTCCGTCATACTCAAAGACGGTCATCTCATCTCCCTCTTCCCACCATTTGTAGTCATTGGCTAGGAGAAGGTTATATAGATGTGGAAATTGCTTCTCATATGGAAAGTGCTCTGTAAATGGTACCAGCTTTTGCTTTCTGTAGGTTCCTAGAATGTCTCCATTTCCGAATAATATTACGGTATTATAGGTCTTCCAATTCCAGGATCCATCCGGAAGAAATGCGGGAAGCGTGTCGTCATTTATAAGGCCTTCTGGGTTTCCTGTAATAAGTGGCACGGATAAGCTCTTTCCAAAGCCTACGAAGGAATCGACGAGTGCTGATGTGATTCTTGATGATGGGTATGCCTGATGCCATGAAACTGATGGAACGAATGCAGTTTCAGACCATACAACGAAATCTGGGCTATCTTTCATTGCCTTAAGGCTTAGGTCTCTGAGTGTTTCAAAGTTGTTCTTATATGTCTCGTAACCACCCTTCCAGCTATCTGCAGAGTGCTGCACAGCTGCAACTCTTATCGTTCTTTCACTCTTTTTATTGCTATATGAGTGGATAGAGTAGAAGCCTAGGGACAGGTTGAAGATGAACGCTATTAGATAGATTGCTATATCTTTCTTGTATAGCCTGTGCTTCTCTATCATTTCTGCAAGCATTGCACCTGGTATGATAATCATTAAGGCTATAAGCCATGAACCGAATATCGATGCACTTTGAAGAAGGGAAGGGTGAAGATATAGGGCAGAGGCAGGATTCCCATATGGATAGCCTAAGAAGCCTAGCTCTGTCAGGTAGTAATAGAGTGTGAGTAGAAGTGCCTGTAATATATAGCCTCTCTTCTTTAGAATTGTCTGAGGTGTTTTCAATATAGGAAATAGCACAAGATACTGAAATGACTCCAATGTAGGTGCAATAAGAATTGCAAGAGGATGGAATGTCTTAAGCCAATAGTTATATACAAGATAGAATATAAAACCATATTCGAGTCCGTAGAATGCATTGGCTTTATATGAGCTATTGTCGATTATGAAGAATATTGGGATATATGCAAAGAATATGAGTAGGCCATAGCCCCTTTCTGATAGTATCCCAGGAAAGGCAAACGAAGAGAATATTGCAGATAAGGCAGTAAGTGCTGCATATAATATAAAGCTGATGAGCTTCTTTAGTTTTTGATTCATTGCTAATGAGTTTAACAAAATTAGAAGAAGTTAGTTACGTCTTATATGTAATTTTTCTATCAACATTTAACTCCATCAGCAAAAGGACAAAGAGAGGGGCTCCGCCCAGAATGCAAGAACCCCTAAAACGAGTTTTTCAAATGAAGCTACTCAACCTCGCCCTTGACTGTTGCAAGCACCTCTTCCTCTTTGAGACTTATGAATAGCATCTTTATAAGTGATGCAACCATAAGAATTACTAGGATAGCTATTAGAGAGCCAAGTGCAACAACCATGTACCTCACTCCATCATTTCCCTTTGTTCCAGATGCGAATGCCATCAATAGGAAGGAAAGAAGTCCGATTGCAATGCTCCATACAATCTTCAAAGCAGCAGGAGCCTCGTCTCCGATTCTTTTACCTTTCATGGAAAGTGCAGAGAGGACAGTAACGCCGTTATCTGCGGATGTAGAGAAGGAGATGAACATGATAAATAGATTTATAGGAATGAGAATCTTATAGAACGGAAGGTTTTGCATGAAGGTCCAAATTCCTGCGTAAGTTCCATCCTTTGCTATAGCGCCAGCGATATCTTTAAGGCCTGAAAGCTGCCAGTTCATTGCACAGCCACCAAAGAGTGAGAACCAGATTATTGCGAAAACGCTAGGCATGATCCAATTGACGATAAGAAATTCTCTGATCGTTCTGCCATAGGAAATCTGCGCAAGAAATACACTTGTAACAGGTGCATATGCAATCCAGAATGCCCATGTATAGATTGTCCACCACTTAACGAGTCTCTCTCCTCCGATTGAGCCTGTATCCATCATCCATAGAGGAAATTTCTGAATCCAATAGCCGATAGCAGAGGTTGCTGTATTCATGATATAGGCAGCAGAGTGTCCGAAGATGAATACAAATAGCATAAGAGCTACATAGAATTTGAAGTTAAGGCTTGCAAAGAACCTTATGCCTTTATCCACGCCACTTAAAGAGGAGGATAGATAGAGGATTGTAGAAAGCACCATTATTATGAACATCAGATGGATACTTCTAGGAATACCATAGATATTCTGTAAGCATATTGTAACGAGTCCAAGTAGTGTACCAAGAGTGCCAACAGAGCCAAGTGCGAGTGCAAGCACAGATATTGCATCAACGATTGTAGAGATTGCCTTGTTCTTGTAATGCCTTCCTAAAATAGGCTCCAGCGTATTAGAAACAGCGATGGATTTCTTTCTGTTGAAGCAGGTATATGCAATACATACGCCGCATACACCGAAGACTGCATATGGTACAAAGGACCATTCGTGCAGCGTTCTTCCAAGTCCGAAGAGTACAGCCTCTGCACTTTCTGGCTCTATATTGTATCCCTCAAGCTCTCCCCATACGCTCTCCATGAAGATTATAGGCTGAGAGATACCTGAAGATACGATTGTTGCACCGAGTCCGCCAGTAAGCGCCATAGAAAACCATTGCCAGAATGGGTACTTTGCCTTTGCATTAGGGCCTCCGAATCTTATATTTCCTTTCTTTGTGAAGGTAAGGAGTACACATAGGATCAAAACAACCAGAAAGATCAGCTGAAACATCCAGCTAAGATTCGTATATGACCAATTGAAGGCCTTCTGAAAGCTTGAAATCAGAATCTGGTTATTGATGAGTCCGATGATTCCAGAGCCAAGCACTATTAGAAAGGTTGGGAAGAATACAGATTTTCTTATTCCGATTTTCTTCATTACTGCACATCCTTATAGAAATCTTTTACGTAGGAAATCAGAAGCTCATTGTCTCTCTGACCAGGATGGTCCTTGCGCCAAGTCCTGATGCTATCAGCAAGCTTCTCGGCAGCATCCTCTTCCTTCTTCTCATAGACTGAGCTTCTCTCCCATACAATCCTGCCATTGATGATTGTCTTCTCGACAAAATTCCTAGTAGCCTTCTGAACAAGAAGCGCAAGTGGATCGATATAGCTATCAGCATAAGGCTTATAGAGCTTAGCTGAATCAATTAGCGTGATATCTGCATTAGCGCCTTCCTCGATTACGCCTTCAGATAGCCTATTAGCCTCAATATTCGCACCACCTGATGTTGCCATCTCAAGCACCTTCATATAATCAACACCGCCGTTGACGCCTGTTATAGTATTATTAAGCCACGCGGTCCTTATTTCTCTGAGATAATCCTGATCATCGTCATAAGCACAGCCGTCTAGGCCGATACCTGCCTTGATTCCTAGTTCGTGTACCTTATTGATTCTGAAGGAGCCGCTTCTTAGTCGTAGGTTTGATGATGGGTTGTTTACGAGAACAGCCCCAGAGCTTTTTATAAGCTTTAAATCCTCGTCGTCCATATATACAGAGTGTGCGAATGAGACCCAAGGCCCTAAAAAGCCTATATCCTCATAATGCTTGATGAAGCTCTTGCCCCATGTGCGCATTGCATACTCTCTTTGATATTTTGTTTCAAGAAGATGCAAGTGTATATGCATGCTGTGCTCTAGTGCATATTCCTTCATTGCAAGAAGTGCCTCATCGCTGCACCATTGACCGCCATTAGGATGGAGCTGGACCTCACACCAGCCTGCATCAATCTCTTCCTTTAAATCTGATACAATATTCTCGATAAGCTCAAAATATTCCTCAATGGACATGATCTTATCCTTTATTCCTTTTGCAAAGGGCTCTCTTATTGGATCAGGTAGCGAGGCAAGAAACTGGTCTCTGTTGTAATAGATTCTCTTATTCTGATCGAGGTAGAGTGGACAGAGTATGCTTCTGATGCCTGCATCCTTATAGCCATGTGCAGAAGCTACAGCTTCCTCTCTTATGCTTGCAAAGCTGTTTGGGTTATGGCTATGGAGCACTGTGCCAACACCAGATGATACAAGACGTAGACCGTCGTAGTAGCATGCAGCATAATGCGGGATGCATGGGAGCTTATTCAGATCCTGAAGCCACATCTCAAGCGCTCTGTCAAAGGCACCAAAGGCAACAGGTGAGATGCCTCTACCATGGTCATGAGCATCTATGAATGCGGGGAGTGCCAGATATTCCTTATTCTCAATTACCTTGATAGAAGGGTTTTCCCTGATAAGAGAATCAATCTCTCCTATCCTCTCAATCTTATTGCCTGAGATAAGAATTGCCTTATTCTCTTCTGCTTCCTTTTCTTTTCCGTTCCATAAGTATTTTGTCTTAATGATATATCTGTTCATTTTTTCAGCTCCTATTAAAGCAAAAGGCAACTCAAGCATAGCTCAAATTGCCTAATATAAGTTGATTACCTTGCAGCCTCTGATGATTTCTTATAGTTGAAGTAGAGACATGCCTCAGTACCGCCATCGACAACGATAGGCTGTCCTGTTATTGCCTTTGCCTCCTCACTTGCAAGCCACATTGCTGTCAGGGCAATATCCTCTGGCTGGATCTTATAGAGTGATGGCTGATACTTATCAAGAAATCGCTCTCTAGCCTCGCCCTCGAAGCCCTTATTGAGTGGCGTATCTACAAAGCCTGGACATATTGCATTGCATCTAATGTTGCTTCTTGCAAAGTCAATGGCAATCGATCTTGTAAGGCTTAAGGCTGCAGCCTTTGCAGCAGAATAGCCAATCTTATTCGGAGTAGGCTTGATGCCATAGGTTCCAACAGTATTAAGGATGACTCCGCCTCCTTGCTTTTGCATATAAGGTATAACGATATGGCATGCTATGAATACAGCCTCCATGTCAATCTTCAATACCCTTCTGAAGTCCTCAATAGAGGTTGTGACAGCTGTTCCTGTTGGGCTGATTCCTGCATTGTTGTAGAGAATATCGATATGGCCAAAGGTGTCCTGGATATTCTTGAATACATCTGACATTCTTACCTCATCTGTGATATCTGCAGGGTAGGCCTTTGCCTTTCCGCCAGCCTCTTCTATCTCTTTTACAGTCTCAAGTGCACCCCTCTCGTTCACATCGATTACTGCAATGATACCACCTTCAGCTGCGAACATCTTGCATGTGGTCTTGCCCATTCCTGAGCCACCTCCTGTGATGGCTACTACTTTATTCTCAAATCGTCTCATTTTATGCCTCTCTTGCTTTAATATGCTTACTTAACAGGAAACAGTGTCATAGCAATTCCTACGCCGAATACTAGTCTGAAGAGTGCGCTGATAAGTCCTGCCTTAAGTATTGTCTTCTGTGAATACCCTCCTGTTTGCATAGCCATAGGGATTACAGGGTTTGGAAGCGGTGTGATAAGAGATGACATTGAAGCCAAGGAGCATAGGATTACGCAGCCTCTTGGATCCATTCCCATACTGCTGAGTGAAAGAACAATAATAGGAATAAGAACCGTTGTTACAGCCTTGTTGTAGAGAAGTGATGTCATGATGAAGGATGCAAGGAATATGATGGCTCCTATTACATAGCTGTTCTCTACGTTTCCAAGAAGCATCTTGATGAACTCTCCAAGATACTCTGCGGCACCTGTCATGCTAAGTGCAGAGCCAAGAACAGTTACACCAGCGTATAGCAGAACCATAGGCATGTTCATTGCAGTGATTGATTCCTTCTCTGTAAGTACTCCAGAGATAACTATTACGACAGCGCCTGCTAGCGTTACGGCCCATGATGGAAGACCGCACATAAGACCAATTACTACAGCGATGAATACGCCATAGCCAAGGAATTCTCTAATTGGTGTAAGTGGTTCCTGCTTCTGCAGAAGTCCTGCTTCTTCCATATTGAGTACTGGAAATTCAGGCTCGCTTGGAAGGAACTTAGGAATGATGAAGATTGCAACAAGAAATGTGATGATACCTGTAGGAAGAAATACAAGAGTCTCTGACCACATGCTTAGTGGACTTCCAGCCCAGCCATATGATTCAAGGTATCCATTCTGAGTAACGAACCATGCAGCATATGGGCCGATTGGCTCAATGATGAATGAGCATGATACTGTTACTATAGCGATAGGGTAAAGCATTTTTGCTGGGCTTATGTTCATCTTCTTACACATATTCTGTACCAGTGGACATACCATTGCGAATAGTGCTGCAAGTGAAGGTACGAACTGTCCAAGAATCAATGTGACAAGCGCATAGGATGCAAGAATCTTTGTGAATGATCCATCATTGACCTTGTATAAAAGGTTTGATAGGTGGTTGACCATCTGTGTTCTTGCAAGTCCTGCTGCTACTATGAACATGGATGCCATTGTAACTACGTTGTTGTTTCCAAATCCTGCAAAGACCGTATTCTTGTCAACGCAACCTGTAACATATAGTGCTACGATAACGCCCATACAGGTGTAAGCCATAGGAATCTTCTTGATGAAGAACAGAATGATCATCGCAAGGAAAATCAATAGACACATAAC
>CAVHSB010000078.1:4903-8802 GCA_963638635.1 Flexilinea sp. | reverse complement strand
GTTCCGGTGTTTGCTTCTCCAATTGCTTTGATATTGACTGATTATACATTTGATAGTCAATATTTCAATAATAACGATAAATATGCGGATGCGCTTCTTAAAGGGTGTTACAAAGGCGGGGCAATGGCTTGGTTGGGAGACAACAAGAATAAGAATTATTTCGAAGGTCAATGCGCTCCAATCAAAGAGATAAATGGTGTCGGGGTTCCTACTATCAAGCCTTGGGCTAATAGGGAAGAATATTGGAGAAAGATGGAAGTTGCTAAATCTTGTGGCGCTATGGCTATAGCAACAGATGTGGATGCAATAGGGCTAGGATATCAATATTCAGGTGAAATAGGTAATAAGAACTATGGTGTATGTTCTAGAACCACAAGTGAAATAAGAGAGATGGTAGAGAGAGCAGGGAGGCCATTTATTATTAAAGGAGTTATGTCTGCAAAAGCTGCTGTCAAAGCTGCAGAAGCAGGAGTATATGGCATTCTCATATCTAATCATGGTGGAAATGTGGTTGAGAACTCACTTGCACCTTGTGATGTGATCAAAGAGATAAAAGATGCTGTCGGTGATTCTATAAAGGTCTTTGCTGATGGTGGTGTTAGAAGTGGTGAAGACGTCTTTAAGATGCTTGCTTTAGGTGCAGATGCTGTAGGTATAGGCAGACCTTATGTTCAAGCTGTTTATGGGGGCGGTGAGTATGGTGCCCAGATTTATACGCACAAGATTTATTGGGAGCTTGTAAATATTATGAGACTTACTGACTGCAGAACGCTTAAAGATATCACTCGCGACAAAATCATCGTTAAATGAGGTGAACTATGGAAAAAAACTACAGAGCTGAACTTGTTGGTGCATTTGGATGTCCAATTGATGAAAACCCTACAGGTGTAATAGAAGAGGCAGCCTTTGAAGCACTTGGCCTGAACTATCGTTATTTAATGATTAAAGTTAATGATGGAGAATTGGAAGATGCCATAAAAGGATTGAAGGCATTTAATATGCGAGGTATTAATACAACTATTCCTCACAAGGAAAAAGTAATCAAATATCTAGACAGGTTATCTCCTGCAGCAGAGCTTATTGGTGCTGTCAACATGATAATCAATGATCAAGGTGTGCTTTATGGTGAAAATACAGATGGAAAAGGATACATGAAATCCTTAACTGATGCAGGTTATTCTGTAAAAGATAAAAATGTATTTGTACTTGGTGCTGGTGGTGCAAGTAGAGCTATTTGTACAGAATGTGCATTAAGTGGAGCAAAACATATTACTGTTGCAAATATAGTAAGAGAGCAAGGTGAAGCACTTGTTAAAATGCTAAATGAGAAGACAAACACTTCTGCCTCTTTTGTTTATTGGGATGAAGCTATTTCTATTCCTAGTGATACCGATATTTTATCTAATGCTACTTCTGTAGGTCTTTATCCTCATACTGATCAGAAACCGAACATCGATTATGACACAGTAAACAGCAATATGATTGTAACGGATGTTATTTTCAATGATCCTAATTCTTTATTTCTGCAAGAAGCTAGAAAAAGAGGAGCTAAAACAGTCAATGGATTAGGCATGCTTGTAAACCAAGCTGCTATGAACTTTGAGTTATGGACTGGGAAGAAAGCACCTGTTGAGCTGATGATTGATAGACTCAAGAAAGAGTTTGGTTTGGAGTAAGTATGAAGTTATTGAACTCAAATCTTAAATTTCTTCTTGCCAGGATGGGACATAGAGATTTACTGGCTGTTACGGATGCTGGATTTAATATTCCAAAGAATGTAGAGACAGTTGATTTAGCACTAAGCCAGGATATCCCGACTATCAGTCAGACTCTAGAAGCTATTAAAAGCGAAGTTGTAGTTGAGAGAATAACTGTAGCTGAAGAGATAAAGACACTAGCGCCGGAAATACTTTCTGAGTACATTAGGATATTTCCTGATACACCTATAGAATTTATTCCTCATACACCTGATTTCGATAATCTTGTTGGGGCTTCTAAAGGTGCTGTACGTACAGGTCAGTATAATTATCATGCACCTAATTGTGTGCTGAAGATTGGCTGTGAATATTAAATAAATAAAATAGAGGTAAGAATGAAATCAGTCTGTTTTGGAGAAATCCTATGGGATGTATATGAAGATAATAAAAAGATAGGTGGAGCGACTTTTAATGTTTCTGGTCATTTCTCTAAGCTTGGTGATTTTTCATATATGATTAGTGCAGTAGGAAATGATGAACTAGGAAGCGAAGCATTCAAGTCTATAGCATCAATCGGGGTTGATAAGACTTTTGTTAATACTGTCTCTTATCCAACAGGCTGTGCTTTTGTCTCTCTTGATAATGGTAGTCCTTCTTATACTTTTAATTCACCTTGTGCTTGGGATTTTATTACTCTTGATGAATATCAGCAGCAAATACTTTTTGAAAAAGAGTACGATGTCTTTGTCTTTGGAACCTTCTCTCAGCGAAATGAAGTATCTAGAAAGACACTTAAATTGATCTTGGATAATATCAAAGCAAAGGAAGTTTTCTTTGATTTAAATCTGAGGCTGAACTACTATTCAGAAGAGATTATAAGGAGAGGATTAGAACGTACTACGATTCTAAAAGTAAATGATGAAGAAGAAAAGGTCATAAGAGCTATGTTCTCTTTTGATGACATAGCTTCTCTGTTTGATAGATATTCAAATCTCAAGATAATTATCTTAACCTGTGGATCATCTGGCTCTGTTGTTTATACACGCAATGACAAGTTTATATCAAAGCCAGAAGACGTGAAAGTCGTAGATACTGTAGGTGCAGGAGATTCCTTCTCTGCAACTTTTCTGCATTTTATAATCAAAGGAGATCAGATTTCTGATGCATTAGAAAAAGCTACAGAAGTTGCATCCTTTGTAGTGCAATATCAAGGAGCTCTTCCTCCTTATTCTGATTCGTTAAAGAATAGGTTATTTCTTTGATATGTTACTTGTATTATAATAAAAAATTCTTTTTATATTATAACCCACAAGCCCCAAGAATCACTTCCTGGAGCTTGTGCTTTTATCTATCCTTCCATCTTAGAGCTCTCATGGCATTTACTACTGCTATAAGTGCAACGCCGGTATCTGCAAATACTGCAAGCCACATATTAGCTATACCACATGCTGCAAGTATGAAGACTAAAGCCTTTACAATGAGTGAGAAGCTTATATTCTCCTTTACTATTCTCTCTGTCTTCTTAGCTATCTTTATAGCTGTTGGAATTCTCATTAGGTCGTCATTCATTATTACTGCATCTGCCGCTTCTATAGCTGCATCTGAGCCGACGCCTCCCATTGCAAATCCTATATCAGCTCTCTTGAGTACAGGTGCATCATTGATTCCATCTCCTGCATAGCCTGTTACATAGCCTTTAGCTAAGAGCTTTTCAAGTGCTGTTATTTTATCCTCAGGGAGAAGTTCACCATAAGCACCATCTAGGCCTGCTTCCTTTGCGACCTTCTCTGCAATTTCAGATCTATCGCCGCTTAGCATCCAGATTTCTTTGATGCCATCCCTTTTAAGCTCCTTTACAGCCTCTATGCTTGTCGTCTTTAGCTTATCGCTTATTACTATGATGCCAATTAGCTTATCATCCTCTGTAACATATACATGAGTTCCAATAGCATCTGGCTCTGTTATTGCTTTTTTTAGAATCTTCTTGGAACCTACCTTAATAAGATGGCCATCTACAATTCCCTCCAGTCCTATTCCAGGTATTTCCTTGACAGCTGTTGCCTCTTCATAGTTGTCCTTTGCAAACTCTACAATAGCCTTAGCAATAGGGTGGCTAGAGTTCTTCTCAAGTGATGCTGCCTTTCTTATCAA
The DNA here is from genome assembly GCA_963638635.1 of Flexilinea sp. Classification (GTDB taxonomy): domain Bacteria; phylum Spirochaetota; class Spirochaetia; order Sphaerochaetales; family Sphaerochaetaceae; genus Ornithospirochaeta. The sequence goes on along the minus strand of CAVHSB010000078.1, from coordinate 4,954 downwards.
TAAGTAGTTATCATCAGAGAGAAGCATATCCTGGACAGAGAAAACACCCTC
>CAVHSB010000078.1:4141-4893 GCA_963638635.1 Flexilinea sp. | reverse complement strand
GTATAGTCTCATCGCACTTTACAAGTACACCATGCTTTGCAAATGATCCCATAGAAGCAAAGTAGGTAAGTGGTACAGAAAGCACTAGAGCACATGGACATGATATTACAAGAAGCATGCATGCTCTATATAAGCTTTCCTTGAAGGTTACATCCAAAATGAAAGGAGATAGAATTGCTATCAAGGCTGCTGCTAGGCATATTGATGGAGTGTAGTAGCGTGAGAACTTTGAAATGAACTTCTCGCTCTTTGATTTCTTTGCCTCTCCCTCGTCAACTAAGCGAAGTATCTTGCTTGCAGTACTGTCTTTGTATAGAGCCTTAGCCTCTAGTATGAGAGTACCTTCTCCATTGATGGATCCAGAGAGTACCTTGTCGCCCTTTATAGCCTTTCTTGGAACAGCTTCACCTGTAAGTGCTTTAGTATCAAGGAAGGATTCACCAGCTATTACAACTGAATCAACTGGAATCTTCTCTCCAGCCTTAACTCTGAGCTTATCGCCAATCTTAACATTCTCGCTCTTTATTGTTCTGAAGCTGCCATTCTCTTCAACCTCTGCTGTATCAGCCTTGAGATCCATGAGAAGAGCAATGTTCTTCTGGCTCTTTCTTGTAGCTTTATTCTGGAAGTATTCACCAATCTGGTAGAATATCATGACGCCAGCAGCCTCATCATAGGACGCGATGAATAGAGCACCTATGGTTGCTATAGCCATAAGGAAATTCTCATCGAAAATCTTACCCTTAGTAATG
>CAVHSB010000078.1:0-4131 GCA_963638635.1 Flexilinea sp. | reverse complement strand
TTTATAGCTCTCAAAAGAACATCGTAGCCAGCAACAATGTAGCTTATTATAGCTATCCATTTATATCCAGATAGCATTGCAACAGCGAAAATAACAGCAGAAGCAATTATTCTATGTAGTGTATAGTCCTTCTTTTCCTTCTCCTTTTCGTCTAAGAAGACTATATCCTCTTCTGCATTCTTAGCTATAGCTTTGACTTCCTCTATTGTAAGAGAGGTCTCTATTCTTATCTCCTTTTTGGGAAAATTGAAAGAGCAGGATTTTACTGCTTCATTCTCATTTAAAGCCTCTTCGACCTCTCTAGCGCATTCTGCACAGTCAATCTCTGCTTTGATGATGTATTTATATACCTCATCATCTAAGAATATGATCTCATCCTCAGCTTCCTTAGCAAGCTTCTTTACATCCTCTTTGGATAGAGTAGTAGTGATTGTTATTTCTTTCTTAGGAAAGCTGAAGGAGCAGGACTTAACTGCTTCATTCTCATTCAAAGCCTCTTCGACTTCTTTAGCGCAATTAGCACAATCGATATCAGCCTTAATCTTATATGTCTTATATTCCTCTTCTGGAAATTCAATATCCTCTTCAGCCTTAATGCATATAGCCTTGATCTCATCAATAGTTAATGAGGTTTCTACAGATATTTCCTTTCTAGGAAAATCAAAATGAGCATAATATACATCATCGGCATTCTCTAAGGCTTCCTCGACCTCCCGTGCACAATTTGCGCAGTCAATCTCTGCTTTTATTCGGTATTTCCTAATCTCTACCTCTGGAAATTCAATCTCATCCTCTATCTCTTTGGCTTTTTCAATCAGCTCCTTCTTGTTTAGAGTAGTCTCTGCTATAAGAGTCTTTTTAGCGAAGTTAAAGGAAGCATCCTTAACACTATCTAGCTTTTTCAGACCTTCCTCGACCTCTCTGGCACAATTTGCACAGTCGATTTCAGCCTTTAAAATATGTTTATAGTATCTGTCACTCATATTCATTACTCCTATTATTAAATATATGAACAACTATTCATATATTAGCCTAATAGAGATAACTGTCAATATGTGATTGCTTAATTTTTGAAATCCTGTCTTTGGTGAAGATAGATACCTTCATTTCCTGAGACGATATAGGCTGTAACAACGAACATAAAGAGTATTGATGGCTCAGAGTAGCCAAATAGCTCAAGACCAAGTGCGAAGCAAACGAGTGGAAGGTTAGTGCCACCAGAGAGCATCCCAAGTGCACCAAGTGCAGCAAAAGCAGGTGAGGGAAGTGAGAATAGAGTTGCTATTGCATAGCCAAGAGCTGATCCTGTGACTAAGAGAGGAACTACCTCTCCTCCAATGAAGCCTGCAGCTATAGATAGGAATACCAACAAGGCTTTTAAAATAAAGGTATAAACATCGATATTTCCTGATATTGCGCTATACATCAAATTCGCAGATAGTCCATTGTAGTTGAAGTTTCCTTTAACGAAGTAGTGGATTGTAATCAAAAGAAGAACAGCACAGGATGGAATGAGGGATGCAATATATCTATTTCCTTTTGAGAGCCTATTATTTACTTCTGTGAACTTTCTGAGCGAGTAGCAGAAATACCTGGCAAAGAGACCGACGATTATAGCGACAAAGAAGGCTAACATGAAATTCTCAAGTGATAGCTGAAGTACATCATACTCTGGTATATCGAGTATATGAATACCGAGCTGCTTTGATAGAAATACAGATGTAAATGCTGCAATAGTGCATGGCATCATAGCATCAAGCCTTGTTATTGCAGGTGATGCAAATTGAAGTCCGAATAGAACACCGGAGATTGGGGATCCGAATAGGGCTGCAAATGCGGCAGAGGCTCCAGCCATCAGATAGTATGGCTCACCATCCTTAATTCTCCTGCATAGCTTATGCTCTATTCTTGAGATAAGATTTCCGATTGATAGACCAATCTGAACACCAACGCCTTCTTTTCCGACGCTAGCGCCAAGAAGATGGGAAAGAGTTGCAGTAAAGTAGCCACAAAGTCCCATAAAAGGAGAAATCATATCACCAGATCTCTGGCTTGCAGCAAGGTTTGTCCGCTCTTCTTCGCTCTTATGGATCTCATCGATTGCATAGATAGTTGCCTTTTTATATTTATCGCCAAATGTCTTATATATGAATGCGATCAGGAGTGCTCCGATTGGGAGCATCAGTGATATTGAGGGATTCTTCTGGTTTAGCTCTCCTGCAAGAGCTATTGTATTTGCGAATATTGCTATAAGTGGAGCTGAAAGCACACCTGTTAGCAGACCTCTGATGGCATTTAGTATCCATCTAGTGTCAGATATCTTAGTTTTCATATGTCAGATAGTAACACTTTGGAGGAATATTAAAAACGTTTTCATGGTTTATGAGACAAAAAAATTCCCTCCTGAAAAGGAGGGATACATCTCCCGCGGGGATCGAACCCGCGTTGACGGGATGAAAACCCGTTGTCCTAACCACTAGACGAGGGAGACATTGCAGAAGTGAGCCGCACAGGATTCGGACCTGTGACCCACGCCTTAAAAGGGCGTTGCTCTACCAACTGAGCTAGCGGCCCACGCAACAAAAAGACACTAACAGAATTATCAACTGTTAGTCAACACTTTTAACTCTAAAATTTATTTTTTTGTATAGTGTGAAATTCTGTTCTCTATCTTCTTCATGTAATTCATGTAGACAAAAGGAAGAACGAAGCCCGCGCATATCCAAGCAGCAGGGCTGGATAAGCATATTCCTAGGTACTTGTTGCTTGAGAAAATCAAAGGAAGAGCGTAGGCTGCAATGCTTCTGACTGTAAGCTCTATGATCGATGAAAGCATTGGGATGCCACCTGAGCCCAGGCCCTGGCATCCTGTTCTGTATACGAATATGAAGCCAAGCGGAATAAAGAAGAAGGATACAGTCCTTACATATAGCACAGCCTCCTTGATTACCTCAGGATTTGCTGAATTGCTGTCAACAAAGATATAGCTCATAGGCTTACTGAAGAGAATAGCAACCAGGGTAGCGAAAAGCGCATACACTATAGATATCATAGTAGCAGTTCTGAAGCCCTTTCTTATTCTATCTAATTTAACAGCTCCAAGATTCTGGCCTGCGAATGTAGATATAGCCATACCGAGTGCGATCATGAATTGCGTGATGATGCTCTCTATCTTTGTTCCAACAGAGTAGGCTGCAATTGTATCTGAGCCGAACTTATTAAGAACAGCCTGTACGATTATTACACCTATTGCGCATACAGAGAATTGGAATGCTCCTGGAAGACCTATCTTCAGTAGCTTAACGCATAGAGCCTTGTCAAAAATCCAATCCTCTCTATTTAGCCTGAAGTCCTTGAATCTCTTATTAATATATAGGATAGAGATGAATGCAGATATTCCCTGTGATAGTACTGTAGCAATAGCAACACCCTTTACATCCAAATGGAAATATATAACGAATACCAAATCCAATATAATATTCAAAAAGGATGCTATAAGCAGGAATAGGACAGGACTCTTGCTGTCTCCAACAGCTCTTAGTACAGATGAGAAAAGATTGTAGAAAACAGAGCAGCAGATGAATAGATATATTATAGATATATAGTCATAAGCCATATCTATTATATTCTCTGGCGTGTTTATCAAATAAAGAAGAGGCTTTGAAAGGCCGAAGAAGACTAAAGCAATTACTATAGATAGCACTGCTGAGTTTATGATGCTCATGGCATAGCTTTTTCTCATTCCCTTTTTGTCTCCAGCGCCATAGCGCTGTGAGATAAGTACAGAGAAGCCCTGGGCTAGACCTTGTGCGAAGCCTATTACCATGAATGAAAAGCCATTTACAGTGCCAAGTGCAGCGAGAGCCTCAACGCCTACAAAGCGTCCTACGACTATAGAGTCTACCATTGAGTAGAATTGCTGAAATAAGTTTCCTAGAAATAGAGGTATCGTAAAAGCTAATAGCAGCTTTAAGGGAGACCCCAATGTCATATTTTTTTCCATATGCGTGTTGTATTTTATTTTGAGTGGAAAAATCAATTATCTTTGAAGTAAATTCATCAAAATATTTATAAGGCTATAGTGATAAGAAAAAAAATGCATGCTTATCTGGTAAATTAGCACATAGAAAA
>CAVHSB010000077.1:0-8805 GCA_963638635.1 Flexilinea sp. | reverse complement strand
ATTCAGTATTAACTGTATTCTTGCACATTGAGCTATAAACTACATTGAATGATCCCAAATGGTTCTCAAGTCTCTTCTTTGCATAAGAAACGCTTGTATTGTCATGCATTATACAAGGCCAGTCAGATGCCATAGCAAGAAGCACCTCACGAGATGCCTGATTGAGGAATCTGCCTTTGAGAGAGCCCTGCTCTGGGAATCTGTGAGTTAGCTCCTCCATGCGCTCTATTGCTTTAAAGATATGCCTATATATCCAGGAATTAGTTCCATCAAGCCAAGTATCAGAGCCACCACCTGCACCCCAGCTGGACTCATTAGGTCTGATTTTCTCAACATCACCCTTCTCTTTGAGCACTAGGCTTGGAGTTGTAAGCTCAAACTCGTCACTATTGCTAACCTCAAGCAAGAATTTCTTCAAGAAATCAATGCCTTCATACCATCTATGACCAAAAAGCTCTGCGTCAAAGCATAGATTATATATTGGATCCTTGATTCCGATTGTATTGAGCATTACACCCTTTCTTCTTATATGGTAGAGGAAGTTATCTACATGGAGTCTTACTTTATTCTCGGCTTTCTCCATATCATAGAAGTACTTATCTTCATTCTTTCCAGAAATTGCATAGTACTTATAGCCTGTGAATACTCTTACATCTGGCTCATGGATATATGGTCTGACATATTCTAGTGGCAAATAGTAACCGATATCTCTATAGAACTCTCTATAGTCACTATCACATGGATAGCCTGTAGAGGAGGACCAAACTAGATTAGTGATATTCCAATCTCTTACAAAAGCGTTAAGAGTGCTAGGAAGCTCTACCGGACGATAGCCTCCATATACAGATTTATCCTTGCTTGTTATTACTGATTGGCTAGCAAGCTGGCACCATGATACCTGATTTCTCTTAAGTACATCATCAAGCCCTGGGTAATAGCCGCACTCTGGAAGCCAGAAGCCCTTAGCCTTTTCTCCGAATACCCTCTCATGTGTCTTAAGCCCCATAACAACCTGGGCCTCAATTGCATTTGGGTACTCCTTATAAAGAGGAAGATAAGCATGGGTTGCAGCACTTGCAATAAGCTCGATATAGCCTTCCTCAGATAGCCTTCTGAATGCTTTCAGGATATCTCTATCAAGGCTTTCATATAAGCTTAGATTGCATCTGCACTCTTCTAGGTAGTGCTCTGCCATATAGTGGCATTCTGTATCCTCAGTCTTTGTTCTCTCAACCTCCTTCTCTCCTAGCTCAATTCTGAGATTCATATATTCAACGAATCTCTCCTGAAGCTGATCATCTAGAAGCATTGTAAGAAGTGTAGGAGTAAAACAGATAGAAAGCTTATAGCTAACTCTTTGATTCCTTAGCTCATTAAGAACTCTCAATAACGGTATATATGATTCATTAAGTGATTCGAATAGCCAGTTCTCTTCAAGGAACTTAGGATATTCAATGTGTCTTACATAAGGAAGATGCGCATGCAATACCAAATTTATCTTATTCATTTATATCCTCCTTTGCGTAAGTATTGAGAATATCTGAAACAAGTGGATTATTTATGATTGCACCCTCTTTTGTTGTAATGATTGAAAGGTAAATCTTAAACAGATCATCATTAGCCTTCATTTCTTCTTTATGAGTCATCCAATATGATACAGGAAGCGCAATCTTATTTGATTTAGCAAGTACCTCTCTCTCTCCATTGAAATCCCTGACAATAGCAACAATCGCATCAGAGCTATTGGGAGTAAATCCAATATTCCACTCCTTATCATCTGCAGATACAGGAATATCATATTGCTCTCTCTCGCCTGTAGACTTAGTTATTGTTACAACTAGCGCAAGCTCTCCACCCTTCTCTAATAGCTCATTCTTAATATTTTCAGTCAAAGACCAGAAAGTATATCCCCAGTTAGCATTCTTATATATAAGATGTATTGATGTCTCTGGATATAAATCAGGAAGCTCTTCAACGCCTGGCAGCTCAACTACGTCTTTATCTATAGCTCTGTAGTCTGTGAGTCCTGCCATATATCTCATGTTAGGAGCTTCACTCTTGCCCTCTGGAACGTAATTATCGTCTTCTTCTTCATATTTTGAAACAAGAGCCTGAATGAGGTCATCTCTGTCGAGATCCATGTAATCTTCTATAGATTCCTGCTGTGCAATATTTCTCAGTTCTGATGTAGAAAGAGATTCTATATTTATTAAAATCATTTCTGTACCGCTTTCTTAATCGTAAAAAATATAGAATTTTATGTCAATGCGAACACTTTGCCTTAGAACTATGCAGAATTTATAATTTCGGTCAATTCTTTCTTTGTTTTTTGCATTATAGACTCATTAAGCATGTCAATATTTTACAGTTTACCAAAAATCAACAGCTGTTTTTGTTTATACTTTCGGCCATATAATCATCGTTATAGAAGCTTCCATTCTGAAATTGATCTGTCACATCTACCTGCAAATTGGATTTTCTGATACAACCAAGTCAATGTCCTCTAATATAACATGGCTATACCTTGCTTATAAAAGAATAGGAAATGCACATAAGAAATGCAGAATTAAAGGGAAAAGCAGCTTCTGCTATAATCGATTCTGTTAAGTATAAGCTTTCGTTGCTGCTTCAGCTTTGATAAAATAGAGCATCAAAAGGAAACAGCTCTCCAATTGATCTTCTAACCATTTTTGTTTCTTTTCTCTTTTCATATATGCTATATTTAGATGCATGAGTGACAACAAAACCAAGACATCCTTGATTCTCCATGGCCACTTCTATCAGCCACCACGTGAGAATCCACAAACCCTCGTAATTCCAAAGCAGAGCTCAGCAGCTCCATTTGAGGACTGGAACGAGAGAATATATAACGATTGCTATGATGCTAATTCCCATTCACGCTATCTCTCAGGGAATGGAAAGATTATATCCTTGACCAATAACTATGAGTATATTTCATTCAACTTTGGTCCTACTCTTCTTCACTTTCTCGATGAAAAGCATCCAGAGGCCAGTGAAGCACTATTGGATGCAGATAGAGCATCTATAAAAAGACTTGGCTATGGCAATGCTATGGCTCAAAGCTTCAACCATACTATCCTTCCTCTTGATAGGGAGGATGATGCAAAGCTTCAGATTGAGTGGGGTATAAAGGACTTCCAATTCCATTATAAGAGAGATCCAGATGGAATGTGGCTTCCTGAGTGTGGAATAAACAATAAAGTAGTCGATCTATTATCTGAGGCTGGAATCAAATTCGTTGTTCTATCTCCATGGCAATGCAGAGCAATAGATGGAGATAACGGAGAGGTAACAGAGCTCAATGGCAATGCTGCGCCCTATTATGAGCCTTTCATATTAAGAGGAGAAAAAGGAAAAGAAATAGCTGCATTCTTCTATCATCCAGGACTTGCTGAGGGAATATCATTTGGACATCTATTAAGAGATGCCGATGGACTCTACTCTTCTATTCTCTCTATAAAGCAGAGTGAAGGCAGACCTCTCATTCATACAGCAACAGATGGCGAGATATATGGTCATCATGAGCCTTATGGCGATATGGCACTTGCAGCGCTTATAAAGAAAGTCAACGAGAGAGATGACTTCATATTAGATAACTACGCCTCATACCTTTCAAAGCATAAGCCAGCTAAGATGGCATATCTCAAAGACGGAGAAGATGGGAAGGGCACAAGCTGGTCATGCTCTCATGGTGTTTCAAGATGGTATAAGGACTGTGGCTGCCATACAGGAGGAGAGGATGGATGGAACCAGAAGTGGAGAACAGGACTCAGAAGCAGCCTCAATAATCTTTCAGATAAGCTCTGGTCTATCTTTGAGTGTGAAGTAGATAAGATCTTCAAGAAGGCTATAAGCTCCTATGAGCTTTTGATCAAAGCCGGTAGATTATTCTCAACAGAGATAGCTGCAGCTGCTTTCATAAAAGAGCTCCATGCTGAATATGAGTTCTCAGAAAAGGATGATGAGAAGCTATTGAATATGCTCTCAGGAATGAAGAACAAGCACTTCTCATTCACATCCTGTGGCTTCTTCTTCTCAGATATCTCTGGAATAGAGCCAAGACAGGATATTTCATATGCACTTTATGCAATAAAGATGTTCCAGCCATATACCGATGAGGATCTTGCTCTACCCTTCCTATCTGATCTTAAAGCTGCAAAATCCAATATCAAGAACATTGGAAGCGGCATGAATATCGCACAGGAAGAGATGAGAGGGCTAGATGGAGAGGCTGAGGCTGTACTCTACTTCTTCTTAAATAGGCTTCTAGCTAAGGAAGAGGACCTTAGAAATGATTATGGCAAATTCACCTTGATAAGCTATGAGAAGCGAACCGAAGACTATGAGCTCAAGATCAGAGATAAGGAAAGCCTCATAGAAGAGTCATATACTGTTCTTGGAGGCTCTACAATAGAATCGGGTGTTGATATCTACATATCAGATAAAAAGACCAGAAAAGGCTACAGAATCACCAACAGCGAGATACCAGCACGCATCCTTGATGACACATATCTCTGGATTGACAGATCAATATCCTCAATTGACTATGAGGAGATCAAGGACCTCGCTCATAACATGAATTACTATGCAATGCTTGCAACATGTACCGATAATCTCCCAATGGAGTCTCAGCTACTTGAGAATCTGGGCTTCACAATCAAGCTGATCAAGACCTCTCTTGTCAGAGAGAAAGAAAGACATCTACTTTCAAATAGAGAAGTGATAATCGGCAACATGATTGAGTTTGTGAAGAAATTCGGCAGAGATAGCGATACGCTTGTAATAAAGAACATTCTCTCAGCTAGCACAGAGTCTCTATCTCTGCTTGTCACAGTCTCAGGACTCGATAACGACAATGCTGAATATATACTCAATATATTGTCACTCTCAAGAGGCCATGGCTTTGAGCCAGAGACAAAGAGGCTGCAGAATGCTATCTATCCATATTACAAGGGTATAAAGAAAGCAACAGCAGATAAAGAGCTCTCAAGGAGAGTCTATAGCGAGCTAAACTTCGCTTAAAAGCTTCTCTGCATGCTTAAGGGAAATATCGCTCTCGTCTCCAGATAAAAGACGGGCTATTTCCCTTATCCTATCCTTATCTCTCACTTCATTTATGGAGGATACCGTTCTGCCCTTCACTTCCCTCTTAGCTACGACATAATGGGTATCAGCCTTAGCAGCAATCTGCGGAAGATGTGTGATAGATAATACCTGATGATTCTTTGAAAGCGCGTATAGCTTATCTGCAACGCTATTTGCTACAGCGCCGCCAAGTCCGCTATCTATCTCATCAAATAATAATGTTCTAGCATCCCTCTTCTCGCTTTCGATAGATACCTTCAATGCAAGAAGTATTCTTGAAAGCTCTCCACCTGATGCAGATGAGGATATATCACTCTCCTTCTCTCCCTTATTGGCAATAATCCTGAAGGAAATATCATCACATCCTGCTTGTGTAAGCTTATCACCTCTCTTTATATCCACTCTGAATTTCGATGAAGCCATTCCAAGCGTATGAAGATTCTTCTCAACCTCACTAGCTAGTATTTTAGTGCCCTTACTTCTCTTATTTGAGAGAGCAACAGCAAGTGACATTGCCTTTTTTTTAGCTTCTTCAACAGCAGAGGTAAGGCTATCTATCCTCTGATCCTTATTCTCAGCATCCTCAAGCTTCTTTCTATAGTCCTCTCTTATCTCAATAGCTCTTTCTACAGAGCCACCGAATCTGCGTTTTATCTTCTGTATCTCAGAAAGCCTCGAATTTATCTCCTCAGCATCTGTCTCAGAGAAGTTAATGCGTGAAAGATACTCTCTTAAGGAGTCGTGGATATCATCAATCTCAATAGAACCACTCTCTAGTCTCTTAGAAAATGAAATTAATGACTCATCCTTCCTTGCAGCCTTACCAAGTATTGAAAGTGATTCCGATATGCTAGAGGAAGCACTCTTCAAATACTCATTTATGTTATAAAGAGATTCCTTAAGAAACTCAGAGGATGCCATTAATTCGGATTTAGCCTTAAGCTCCTCCTCCTCGCCTTCCTTTAGCTTTGCCTTATCTAATTCCTTTAAACAGAATGAGATATACTCTTTCTCTTCCTCTGCCTTAGAACATGATTCAATAAGAAGAGAAAGCTCCTGTTCCTTATCAAGATACTCCCTATAAGCTTTTCTATAATGATTGAGCTCATCCTTTGACGCTGATGCCTCGTCTACTATATCTATAAGCACATCATTCTTTAACAGACTTTGATTCTCATGCTGGCTAGCTATATCCAATAGATGCTCTCCAAGCGTTTTGCCATCAGCTCTTGTAATAGGAGCTCCGTTTACGCTATAGCTTGATCTGCCATTGGCTTTTATAACTCTATTGATGCTTATTTTACCATCCTCAACAACGATGCCTTTCTCTTCACAGAATGCTATGACATCCTCACTTAAAGAAGAGAATACTCCATTTATCTGAGCATATTCCTCGCCAGCTCTTATAGCATCCTTATCGCCCTTTTCTCCTGTCAAGAGAGAAAGCGCACCAAGAATTATTGACTTACCTGAGCCTGTCTCACCTGTAAGGACAGAGAATCCATCATTGAACTCCAGCTCTAGATTATCGATAAGAACATAGTTCTTTACTCTCAATGACTCAAGCATGCTTTTCTCCTGACCAATTAAGCTTATCACGAATTACTTCTGTGAAGTTTCTCTTAGTAGAGTGAATAAGAAGCATCTTATTCCTGCTCTTCTCAACAACCACCTCATCCTTCTCTTCCAGCTTAAAAAGCTGCTGACCATCTACAGTAAGAACAAGATCTGTTCTTTGATGCTCATTTACAATTACCTTTATTGTCTTGCCAGAGGTTACCAATGGTCTATTAGAGAGAGTGAAGGGACATACTGGCGTTATTATAATTGCAGACATCTCAGAATCCAATATTGGGCCACCAGCAGCTAGTGAATAGCCTGTGGAGCCTGTAGGAGTTGCTATGATTATTCCGTCAGCTCTGAATGTGCCTACCTTTGTCTGATCCAATAAAAGAGCGAGATTTACAACCTTAGCTATACCTGATGATGTTATTACAGCTTCGTTTAAAGAAAGAGAAGAGAATACCTTACGCCCATTTCTATATACTGCAACGCGCAGCATAAGACGGCGTGAGAGAATATCATCCCCAGCTAGATATGAATCCAAGGTCTCCTTCCATTCATCTATACCAACCTCGGTAATATAGCCAAAGGTACCTAGATTAACAGGAAGAATAGGAATTCCAAGCTCATGAACAGAGCGGGCAGCATAGAGTACTGTACCATCTCCGCCTAAGGTAATCAAAAGGATAGCCTCTTCAGGAATAACTAAAGCCTTCTCTTCAACATCAGAGAAAATAACTTCAACTCTATAATCTCTCTCAATAAGATAGCTCTTAATAGCCTCAGAAACTCTCTTACTGTCTTTTTTGCTTCCATTTGCAAGTATAACTACAAGTGATGACATAACAACCTCAATGAAGATGCGCAATAACCTTACTGATCGTCTCTATTTCAAGGGAAGATAGAAAAGGATAAAGAGGAAAGGATATGGAACGTGCAAGTGCTGCAATAGCATTTGGATATAGATCAAATCTATCTAAATACCTCGCACCTGCTGCGCCAGTGAAGGTTTTTTTAGAGCTTACAGAGTATTTAGAAGCAAAGGCTATAGAATCCTCAGGCTTAGAATTAGCTATAACAGCAAAGCCATAGCCATTAGGAGTAAAGTCTACCATATTATTGGATCCAAATAGCTTTGCATCAGACTTCATCAATGCCTGCTGATAGGTCTTGTATATATTAGCTCTGCGCTCTAAAATCACATTCAGCTTTCCAAGCTGTACAATGCCAAGCGCTGCATTCATATCCGGTAGCTCAATATAGCGAAGAGTGCTTTGAGTAAGCTTCTTTATTCTCTCAGCAATTTCATCCTTATTTGTAAGAAGAACAGAACCACCGGCTGTAGAGACTATTCCATCCTCCTCTGTTGATAGAATGACAATATCTCCAATAGCTCCTGGCTTAAATTCAGAGAAGGAAGCTCCTAATGCTTCTGTAATATCCTCTATTATTGGGAGATTCAGGGATTTGAATTCTTCAGTATTCTGAGGAACCTGAGAAACAGGTTCATAAAGAATTACAGCCTTGATTTCATCGTTTTTGGCATTAATAGCCTCGATAGATGGCATATAAGAAGTATCAGTATCAATTAAAACAGGCTTCAATCCAGCTTTTTTAATAGCATCAGCATAGATTCTAGGAGTAAGTACAGATAATGCAACACCATCTCCTAGAGAGAGCTCTAAAGACTCTAAAGCTAAGGATATAGCGTCAAAATAAGAGCGAAAAGAAAATCCCGCATTAAGCTTCATGTAATCGCACATAGCTTTAACAAATTCACGCTTCTTCTCACCAGGACCTATCTTCTCATCAACCATAGTCTGTAGAACAGCATCCATATCCTTTCGGAATAGAGCTGGTTTATAGAATCTAATATTTGCCATAAAAAGATATTATCACAAAGAATTGAATCAAAATAGTATAAAAAAATCTAGCAGCTACCTACTCTCCCACGGACAAGCCGTAGTACCATCGGCGACGAAGCGTTTTACTTCCGTGTTCGGGATGGGAACGGGTATTTCCACTTCTCTATGGCTACTAGATATATAACAATTTGAAGCTCAAAGCTTGAGCGTCAATTGAAGACAAAAAAAAGCTGGCAGCTACCTACTCTCCCACGGACGAGCCGCAGTACCA
>CAVHSB010000076.1:0-8956 GCA_963638635.1 Flexilinea sp. | reverse complement strand
TAGCAGGCCTTATGTACGTGATTCTTGCAATAATTGTTAAGCTTGTAGGCGTAAAAAAGGTTATGAAATTCCTGCCCCCAATAGTAACAGGACCAATCATTATCCTTATTGGACTGAACCTTGCTCCATCTGCAGTATCAAATGCTTCAACATGCTGGCCACTAGCCCTAGTAGCAATGGCAATTATAATTGTAGCAAACATTTGGGGAAAAGGAATGATAAAAATTATTCCAATTCTTCTTGGTGTTGTAGGCTCTTACATAGTAGCAGTCATTGCAAACGCCTTTGGTGCAACAACAGCAGATGGAAGTGCATTAATGGATTTTAGCCAAATTGCAAGTGCAAAAATCTTTGGACTTCAGCCATTCTTTACAAACTTTAGCACAAGTGTATGTAAATTTGATATAACAACTATCCTAGTTATGGCCCCAATTTCCATTGCATCCATGATGGAACATATTGGAGATATCTCAGCAATCTCTGCAACAGTAGGTGAAAACTTTGTTGAGGACCCAGGTCTTCACAGAACACTCATTGGAGATGGTGTTGCAACATCACTTGCAGCAGTCTTTGGTGGTCCAGCCAACACAACATACGGTGAAAATACAGGCGTCTTGGTCCTTTCAAGGGTTTATGACCCAAGAGTAATTCGTCTTGCTGCAATCTATTCAGTAATTCTTTCTTTCTCACCAGCTTTTGCAGCAATTATCAATTCAATGCCAAGTGCAATAATTGGAGGGGTTTCCTTCATCCTCTACGGAATGATTTCCGCAATTGGAGTTAGAAACGTAGTAGAGAATAGAGTAGACTTCACTCAATCACGTAATTTGATAATTGGTGCAGTAATTTTAGTCTGTGGACTAGGTTTTTCAGATGGAATTACATTCACAGTAGGAAATGCTCACATCACACTCACATCACTTGCAATTGCATCAATCGCAGGAATCTTACTCAACGCAATTCTTCCTGGAAAGGACTATGAATTTGGCTCAGACATTACAGAGGGCAGATCCGGCGATTTTGGCCGATACTAAGTCCTCAAGGTTCTTTTACGGCAGAAAGCTTCATGCTTGATGCCGTTAAAGACCGATTTTATCAAAAACTTTACCAAGGTACTTGAACAAACGCAAGAACTTTTGTAAATTAGCAAAGTCGCAAGACAAATGCCACCTTAGCTCAGTTGGCCAGAGCACGTGACTTGTAATCTCGGGGTCGTCAGTTCGAATCCGACAGGTGGCTAGAAGAAATGCTGTTAAGGATATAATCTTTAGCAGTTTTTTTATGGAGAGGTTCCCGAGCGGTCAAAGGGGGCAGACTGTAAATCTGTTGGCTTAGCCTTCGAAGGTCCGAATCCTTCTCTCTCCAATTCCTTCTCTTAGTGAGAAGGTTTTTTTTTGAGGTACCATATGTTCTATGATAAAGGCCTTGCCTTTGAATGCCAGAGATGTCTATATTGCTGCTCCGCTGAGCCTGGCTATGTATTTCTGACTCAAAGCGACCTAACAAGATGCGCTAAGGCTGCAGCATTGAGTGAAGAGGAATTCATAGGATTATATTGCCGATATGTAGATTATGGTCCTTACTCTATGATTTCGCTTAAAGAGAAATCTAACTACGATTGCATATTCTTATCAGATAAAGGCTGCAGAATATATGAAGGCAGACCTGAGCAATGCAGAACCTATCCATTCTGGAAAAATATAATCGAGAATGAGAGGTCTTGGCAGAATGAAGCCAAGTCATGTCCTGGCATCAACAAGGGCAAGAAGATAAAGAAGGAAGAGATAGAGAGGATACTGAAGAGCAATTCAAAGGAGCCTCCTATCATGATAATCAAGCATTGATTTATTTTGCTTCTCTTGAGTTTCTGAGTTATATTTAAAATGGAGTCTAGTGTTGCCAAGATTTACAGATAAGACCATTTCTGAGATTAAAAACAGAATAAGCATTAAGGATCTTATGTCTGAATATGCCTACGTCGAAGCACGTGGCTCAAATAAATACTGGGCTAAGTGTCCATTTCATGGCGGTGGAAACGAAAGAACTCCATCCTGCATGCTTAATCTGGAGTTAGGACGCTACTATTGCTTTGGCTGTCATGAGGCTGGAGATATCTTCACTCTTGTAATGAAGAAGGAAGGGCTGGACTTCACTGGAGCTGTAGAGTACTTAGCACGTAAGGCACATGTAGAGCTTGAGGAGTCGACAGAGAGCGATAAGGTGAAGAAGAGTGAAAAGGATATGCTCTATGACCTTAATTCAAGACTCAATAATACCTTTGTATTTTATTTAAAGGAATCAAAAGAAGGCGAGAGGGCTAGAGAATATCTTAGAAAGAGAAAGGTATCTGCTGAGATGATAGATAAATTCTCACTTGGCTATGCCCCCTCAAATACGGACTTTCTATATTCATTTCTCCAAAAGAAGGGCTATAGCGCAGAGTTCTTGCAGAAAGCTGGATTGTTCTCACAGAAAAAACCTAGATGGCCTCTCTTTGCAGATAGGTTGATGTTTCCTATAAGAGATAGGCAAGGCAGGATAATCGCATTTTCTGGCAGAGATCTATCTGGAAGCGATAAGGCACCTAAATACATTAATAGTCCAGAGACCTTCCTGTATCAGAAGAAGGAAAGCTTCTTTGGCTTATATGAGGCTAAGAAAACAATATCTAGCGGAAATTGGCCAATACTATGCGAAGGCAACTTTGATGTAGTTGCAATGCATCAGGCTGGATTTACGGAGGCACTTGCAAGCCTTGGAACTGCATTTACAGAAGAGCAGGGGATGCTTATCAAGAAGTGGTTCCCTGCAATAACAGGCTTTAATCTGTTATTTGACAGTGATGAGGCAGGTCAGAAGTCAACAGAGCGAGCTATCTTAATACTAAACAAGATAGGTTTCTCAGTTAAGGTACATAGGCTTCAGAGCGCAAAGGATGCATCAGAGCTTTTAGAGAAGAAAGGCAAAGAAGGCGTAGAAAAGGAATTTGGCAACTATTTAGATGGCTTTGAGTATCTTGTACAAAATAACTCTAGTCGCTATGATATTTTAAGTGCAAAAGGCAAGTCTGGATTCATAAATGCTATGGGCTCTTTCATAATGAGCTGCCAGAGTCAGGTTGAACGGGATTCTTACATATTGCAGCTTGCAACAAAGCTTAATGCTTCTGAAGAAGCGGTTAAGGAGGAACTTAACAGAACAAGTTCAGATAGTCCTGCGAAAGAAGAAGAGCTTACAGCAGGGAACATTAGAGACAGAAGCATATCGATAGATCTATTTCTGATGCTTTATTTTGCTAATCATAGAAGAGATTTCAAGAATGAATACAGAAGAAGAATCTCTTTTAACGATCTTGAAGACAATGAGGCACAGATAATCTATGCAGCACTAGAGAATGCTATAAGAAATGGTGTAGAATCAGATGATCTTTTTCTTACTTTGATAAGTGATGACAAGTGCAGAAAGGAAGTAGCAACAACATTCGCCCTCGATGAATACAAAGAGAGAAATGAAGGTGCCGTAGAAGAAGCAGTAAGTAGGATAGCACTTAGATCGCTAGAGAAGAAAAGAGCGCTGATAAACAGTCAATTGAGGCTTTACAATGGAATGCTCGGAAATGATGAGATGGATGAGCTATTGAGAAGCAAGGCAGAGATTGACAAGGATATATTAGTTTTGAAGCGTAATATGAACGCAATAAGCCAGTGAGGACGGAATGTCAGATAAGATCAAGGACAGCGAAGTATTCAGGGAACTCGTTAAGATTGAAAAAGAGCAAGGTACAGTTACTCTTATGGATATCAATGAAGTCATTAAAAGCACCAAGGAAGGAGAAGCTTTTTCTGTTGATGCAATCATTGAAGTATTAACTGATGAGGGCATCTCATACACAGAGAGCGATGATGATGATTTCAATGGACCTAGCGCAGAGGATCTCGAGAAGTTTTCAGAGATGGATCTTGAAGATGATACTATCCCAGTTGAGGATGATAGCGAGGATTTCGGAGATTCAAGCCAAGATGGTGGAAAGCTCAAGACAATCGATGATGAGGATGATGAGGCCGAAGATGACGAAGAGCCAACTGAAGGCGAGTTGAAGAACATCGAAGAAGAGGATGAAGAGGAAGAAGAAGAGGAAGAGGAAGAAGAGAATATTAATGAGTGGAAGGGCACGGATGAGGACGCTGAAGCCTCTGAGCGCTTTATAGATATTTCATCACTATCTGATCACTCTGATTCCCATAAATCCCATGCTGTTCAATCTAAATATGATACATCCCAGGATGATCCTATTAGACTCTATCTCAAGGAAATCGGCAATGAGAATCTTCTTACAGGAGAGCAGGAAGTAGAGCTTGCTATGCAAATGGAGAAGGGTGCAAAGATTGTCAGATCTGTAATCAGAGAATCTGGAATCCTCATTTCCTTCTTTGCTGATGTCATCAAGAAGATCAATACCAAGATTGAAGAGGAAGATACTGAAGAGACTTTAACTGGCGAAGAGATCAAAGAGTTCCTGACAACACAGAAGAGATACAATATCAACTATAAGGATGCACTTGGAAAGGAAATTTCAAAGGAGATCTCTGAGTACAACGAGCTTAAAGAGAAGACCATACTTGCAGGAGATAATCCAACAGTTGATAAGATACTCTTAAAGACTCGTGAGGATTTATTAAATAAGCTTGGTGGATATCCAGATGAGAAGTCAGAGCTGTACAAGGGCAAGAAAAGATCTAACTTTGAAACTCGTGAGGCATGGATAGAGTATTGCAGAAAATGCTCAAGAGAGGGCAGGATAAAGGCACTCAAGGATAAGCTTGAAGAATTCAAGGCTGAAGAGAATGCCCTGAATCAGAAAATTGTCCAGGACATGCAAAAGAGAGACGAAGAGTTTGCATTGCAGCATCCTGATATGAAGGGCGCAGAGCTTGATAAGGAGTTACTCAAGCTTCATGCTAAGCTCAAAGATGACAATAAGGATATGGGACATGACCTTGCAAAGAAATATCAGGATACAATCAAAGAGATTGAAGTTCTTGAAAAGGGTGCTTACCTTCCTATTACAGACTGGATTTCCTCTATTGAGCTGCAGCAGGAAGAGGTTGATGAGCTTTCAGATATCTTTGTAAAGGCAAGAAGCAGAATCAAGGAATGCAGGGATAAGAAAAAGATTCTTGAGACTCAGCTTAAGATCACAACATCTAAGGAGCTCAGACAGCTTGGAAGAGATCTAGCTACTAGATCTAAAGCTAGCCAGATCGAGAAGGAGCTCGGGCTTTCAAGTGATGAGATCAAAGATAAAATCAAGGAGCTTCAGCTTACAGAGAAGGAGCTTAGGGGCTTTGAGAACAGCTTTGAGTGCTCGTGTGATGACATCCTTAACTCTGTAGATATCATCCTATATGGACAGCGCATCCTGAAGACTGCTAAGGATAGACTCATTAAGGCAAACCTCAGGCTTGTAGTATCTATTGCAAAGAAATATACAAATAGAGGACTTCAGTTCTTTGATCTTGTACAGGAAGGTAATATTGGACTTATAAAGGCTGTTGAGAAGTTCGAATATGAGAAGGGCTTCAAGTTCTCAACCTATGCAACCTGGTGGATTAGACAGGCTATTACAAGAAGCATTTCTGATCAGGCAAGAACAATCAGAGTCCCTGTTCATATGATTGAACAGATCAATAAGGTTGTAAGAGAGAGCAGGAATCTATTACAGACACTTGGACGTGAGCCTACAGATAAAGAGATTGCTGATGCTCTTGGTTGGCCAGAGGCTAAGGTAAAGAATGTCAAGTCTGTCGCTAGAGAGCCTATATCTCTTGAGACACCAGTTGGAGAGGAAGAGGATAGTGTTCTATCTGACTTCATCGAGGATAAGGATGCAGAAAACCCAGCTAATCAGACATCCTATACTCTTCTCCAGGATAAGATAAGAGAGCTCTTATCTACACTTCCAGAGAGAGAGCAGGAGGTCTTGAGAATGCGCTTTGGCCTTGATGATGGCTATGCCCTGACTCTTGAAGAGGTAGGCTTGTACTTCGATGTAACAAGAGAGAGAATAAGACAGATTGAGGCTAAGGCACTTAGAAGGCTGAGACATCCTAAGAGATCCAGACAGCTTAAGGACTGGAATTGATTCTAAGTAGTAGAACTCCAATGAAAAATTCGATAATATAGTTAGACAGGAGAAATAATTTACGTTATGGCAGATAATGAGATACTAGATTGCCTGATCAATCTTCAGGGTGTACTTCAGAATAAGTTTGAACTAGAGAATCAGGTAGAGGTTCTTCCAGCTAATCTTCGTGAAGAAGAGAGAAAGCTTAGTGAGGCCAATCAGAAATATCTTACATTGACAGAGAAATATAACTCTGTAAATGATGAGCTTAAGTCACTTTCTATCAAATATGATGATGCCTTTGCAAGCAGAACATCATATGAGAAGCAGATGGAATTCATCAATACTCAAAGAGAGTATGAAGCATTATATAAGCAGCTTGAGGAAGCAAAGATACAGGAACAGACTCTTCTTAAGAGCAGAAATGCAAAGAAGGCTGAGCTTGAGTCTCTTGCAAAGGAGCTTGATGAGCAGGAGAAGGCTCTTGATGCGCAGAAGGCTGTAGTAGATGAAGAGCATAGCAAAGTAGATGCAACTCTATCTGGTGTTCTTAATCAGATTGATGAGCTCAATAGAATATGTGAGAATATCAAGGGTGATGTTATCTCTCCTGAGCTATATGAGAAGTTCTGCAATATTTCACGTCAGAAGAATGGTCTTGGCATTGTTCCAATCCATGGCCAGGTATGCATGGGCTGTAATATGGTTCTTCCTATGCAGTTTGTTATTGACACAAGATTGAAGCAGAAGAAAAGCGAAATCGAGTATTGTCCATATTGCTCAAGAATCATTTGGTATGAGAAGCTTGATCCAGAGAATGAGAAGAACTACATCTTCGAACAGCTTGAGCCTACAATTCGATGAATCAATGGGCATGGATGAAGGCTTCGAGGATTTCTAAGTTAAATATTCAGGTTTTTGAAGTAATCGCTTGAAATATAGAGGAAAGTCCGGGCTCCATAGGACATGATGCTGGCTAACGGCCAGGAGCAGTAATGCTACAGATAGTGCAGCAGAGAGCAGACCGCCGAAAGGTAAGGGTGAAAGGGCAGTGTAAGAGACTACCGCTTATCTGGTGACAGATAAGGCATTGAAAACCTCATCAGGAGCAAGGCCAAGTATGTGACTGGCTTGTCCGGCTATAGTCACGGGTAGGCTGCTTGAGCGTCAGAGTAATCTGATGCCTAGATAGATGATTACATAAACAGAACTCGGCTTATCAAGGACCTGATTTTTATAATAAAGAAGTGTTACAAGAGTCAAAAGACTTAAGTAGCACTTTTTTTTAGCTATATATAATGCCCCAAGGAATTTAAACCTGGGGCATTATAATAATAGTAATGAATTAGCTTAAGGCTTCATCCTTCTTGATCTCATCCCATAGCGCATTCATCTCATCAAAGTGGTCCTTATCAAGTGGAATGTTTTTAGCTTGAGCTAAATCGAAGAGGCACTGAAATCTGTTTTTTATCTTCTCATTTGATCTATGAAGTGCAACATTAGGACGTATTTTCAAAAGTCTTGAAAGATTAACTACAGAAAATAGAAGATCTCCAATCTCCATCTCCAGATCTTCCTTAGATCCATTCCTGATAGCTGCCTTCACTTCATTAAGCTCTTCTTCGACTTTAGCCAAAATCTCATCGTTGTCTCTGAAGTCAAAGCCAACCTTCCTAAGCTTCTTCTGGATTTCATAAGAGCTTTCTAGAGGAGGTAAGTGAGATGGAATATGAGAGAATATAGTCTCACTGGTTGTTTTCTTTCCTTCAGCATTCTCCTTAACATTATTCCATAGCGATAAAACACTCTCAGCATTATCTGCCTGAGCCTTATCTGAAAATACATGAGGATGACGTCTTATGAGCTTCTCACATACCTCATTTATAGCCTCATGGGGCTTGAAGTCATTCTTTTCATCATGGATATAAAGAGCCATGAAAACATTGATCATAATGTCTCCAATCTCTTCTCTTTCTGATGCAATATCATTTTTGATGACACCATCTATATATTCATATGTCTCATCAATCAAAGACTCTGCTGCGTTCTCGCTTGTCTGGATTCTATCCCATGGACACCCCTCAGGAGAGCGAAGCAAAGAGATTATCATATAGAGATTATCTACAGCATCTTTAAGATTATCCGCTCTCTTATAGTCAATCTCAATCATGGCCTAGAATACTCCATATATGATTTTCTTTAGCTCAGCTATAGCGGCCTTCGAAAGGTAGCTATCAAAGAAATTATCAATAGAGCTTCTCCATGATGAAGGAGTACCATTTGCATTTGATGAGATATCAATTGTATATGTTCTATATCTACTATAATCTGTAGCATCAACAACGCTTATGCTGAAAAGTGATGATGAAAGACCTCTAGTGCTGCTATCAATGCTTTGATTCTGGAAGTAGCCTACGATTATATAATCAGCACCAAGCCTATCTCCAAGAGATGCCCAATGATTAACATCTGTATCGAAAATGCCATAGTCTTCAGCACAATATATACGAGTAAAACCAAGATTGAATAATTCACCGCCAAGATCATCTTCAAAGTTCTTATTGACATATGAATCACTATCGAGGCCCATTATCAGAACTGAGCTATCCTTATTGAGAGCTATATAGTCGCCATAAGTGTTTATATTTGTAGTGTAATAGCCACTGCTTGTTGCCTCATCTACAAAGTCAAAGAAAGATAAGCAGCTTGAAAGAAGCGCTAACGCAATTACAGCAAGTAATGCAAGTTTGATATTTCTTTTTTTCATATCATCCTCCGATATGTATTGAGAATAACATAAATATTTCATTAGTTAACACACAACTTTTGCGA
>CAVHSB010000075.1:3156-9222 GCA_963638635.1 Flexilinea sp. | reverse complement strand
GCCTTATCATCAAGAGTCAAGGAACCCATAGTAATAACATCCTTCTTCTCATCCCCCTGTAAGTATCTTGGATGTAGCAGATACAGTCAGCATTATAGACACTATCATTATCAATAGCATTGCAAGGAATAGCGAGAGAAGTAGTCTCCTGGTCATTATTAGCTATTGCTCCAGGTCAGTCGGTAGCCGATTCCTCTTACTGTCTGTATCGCACTTGAATATTTGCCGAGCTTTGTTCTTAGTGTCCCTATATGCACGTCGACAGTTCTAGTCTCTTCAGCTCTGTCAAAGCCCCAAACTCGCTTTAAGAGTTCCTCTCTTGAGAAAAGCATATTAGGATTCTCTAATAGCAGATGGAGTATTTCATATTCCTTAACAGTCAATTTGATGACTTCACTATCAATGAAGACGGTATGTGCCTTATCATCAAGAGTCAAGGAACCCATAGTAATAACATCCTTCTTCTCATCCCTTGGACTGCACCTTCTGAGCACTGCCTTAACACGCGATACCATCTCCATCATTCCAAATGGCTTAGATAGATAGTCATCTGCACCATTATCTAGTCCTATGACCTTATCGTATTCGCTGTCTCTTGCTGTTGCGATAATCACAGGAATAGAAGAGTAGCTTTCATTTGCTTTAAGCTTCTTCAATATAGATATTCCATCCTCTCCTGGAAGATTGAGATCAAGGAGTATAAGATCTGGAAGTGTGCTATTCATCAATGGCCATAGATTCTCGCCATCTCTGATTCCTTTGGCTTCAAAGCCTGAGGCTACGAGTGTATATACCATCATCCCCTGAATGGATTCATCGTCTTCTACGCAATAAATCATGTGTTACTCCTAGGCTTTTTGATGATTGTAGCATAATAAAGCCATTCTATTCACCATTTGAGAGGTTTAAAAATGAGCGAATTTATAAACTTCTATTTGCAATAGTATATACATTAACTTTACAAAATCTTGATAAAACTACCAGTAATTTAGCTGATTTTACACTAAAAGCGACTATATTTATGAAGATACAGTGAAGAATGTAAAGGAAATGTAAAGATTTTGCTTGCAATATTGAATAAGTGGCTTTAGCATTTAGGAGGTTACAGAAGAAAAAGGAGAAAAAATATGCGTAAACATTTTCTTGTTATGATGGTTGCTGCTCTATTGTTTGCAGCATTTATCCCATCTGCACTTTTCGCT
Source organism: Flexilinea sp. (assembly GCA_963638635.1). Classification (GTDB taxonomy): domain Bacteria; phylum Spirochaetota; class Spirochaetia; order Sphaerochaetales; family Sphaerochaetaceae; genus Ornithospirochaeta. The sequence continues at coordinate 8,020 of CAVHSB010000075.1, read as the reverse complement.
AAAGTCAGCGGGGCTGAGCTCAAAAGCTATGATTGCCCATTCTTAATCACCTCTGGCGGTCAGGGAGCTGGCTCTAAGATGCTTAGACTTCTTATCAATCAATCAAAGAAGTTCACACTAGGCACAGACTTCTATCTTGAGGATGAGACTCCTGCTCGTTATACGCTCATCGATAGCGGCAAGTACAAGACTCTTGTAGTTGTAATGAGTGTAACAGAGAAGGGCCTTGGTGCATCAGGCATCACAATCGAGGATGAGATTGGATATCTCAAGGAGGTTGTAAAGAAGGCTAAGGCTCAGAATATGCCTATCGTTGCAGTTTCAATGGAAAGAGATGCAAGAAGCAAGATCAGCACAAACGGAAATGAGAGAGTTATCGATACAGTTTGCCCAAATGCTGATTGGATCATAACAATTACAGCTAACAATACAGATGGCAGATTCACAGAGCTAGGTAAGAAGTACAACATCCCAGTTACTACTATTGATGCGCCACTCGATCTCGTAAAAGTACTTCCAACAATCTTCGTAAAGTAGGAGCTATAGATGTCTGTTACGCTTTTGACATTCATATTGCTCTTAGTAATGATTGCAACATTCATACTAAGCAGCATAAAGCTTAAATCTCCAGATATTTCAATGGTTGTTGCTGCTGTTGTGATAGCAATCGTTGGAATGTTCATGTTCCCAGCTCTGGGAAGCCCTATAAGATACCTAGTTGAGGGCCTATTCGTTAACCTTGATCTTGCTATGCTATTTATTGCAGCTTCAATATTCGTGAATATCTACTCATATTCAGGAGCTCTATCAAATATAACCAGAGGCATAGTTGAGAAGGTAAATAACAAGTGGCTTTTGATGGCAATCATGGGAATTCTGATGATTATCCCAGGTGCTTTAACTGGTGCTGGATCCGTTTCAATCTTCGTACTTGGAAAGCTAGTAGATACAGTGCTTGAGTCTCAGGGAATAAATAAGAGGAAGAGAACTGTATTCATATTCTTCTTTGCAATCCTATCTGCTGCAGCACCTCCAATCAACCTTTGGACTATGCTTATGACAGCACAGGCTAATATGCCATATGTTGGATTTACATGGCTTTTATTGGTTCCTATTTGCATTGCTGGAGCTATTTGCATCATCTTTGTTGGCTGGGGTGCTAAGCCTGAGGCTAAGGAAGAGACACTCAAGAAGCTTCCAGAGAAGACTGAGGGACAGTCATGGTGGAGAATGCTTTTGCCTGTTGCTACAATCATCGGTCTATTCCTTCTTGCGCTATATGCACCATGGAATATCCCTGTATTGGGTCTTCCTCTGATGTTTGTTATCGCAGCTGCTGTTGCTCTTCTTTGCAATCCTAAGAAGACTACAGCTAAGGGCTATATCTCAATGCTGGATTCAACTATGGAGCAGGTATTCCCTCTAGTTGCTAACGTACTATCAATAGGAGTGCTCCAGAGTGCAATGGCCGCAACAGGAGTAAGAGGTCTTATAGGATCGACATTCGTTGGACTTCCTCTTGTTCTTATCTATTGTCTCATACTTGTTATTGGACCAATATGCCAGGGCTGCTTCAACTATGGCTGCTCGGTTGTGCTTGGCGGACCGCTTATCTTCATGTTCAATACGCTTGGCATGGACGTAACAGTAATCTGTGCAGCTCTTTCTCTGATCTTCCCAATCGGAGATTGTCTGCCACCTTCACGCATAGTTGGAAGACTTGCATGTGAGGAGACTGGATACACAGATTCCTATATGGATTTCTTAAAGACAGCATTAGTGCCTATTCTTGCAATTGGAATCATTGCTGTAATCATGATTGTGAAGCCAATCTGGTTCACATTCTTATACTAGGAGGCCTCTATGATTTTCTGGGAAAAATTCATTCATATTCTATATTTCGTTATGGCTGGCCTCATTGGCTTAAGCTTCTTAAAGAGTCTTTTCAAAAGAAAGAAGAATAACTCAATCGTATATGACATCATGTATGCATATTGTCTTATTCCATTTGTACTGCGTGTGCTTTACATCAAATGAGGTTGGCGGAAATGGAAAATACTAAGAAAAGACTGATTATAAAGATTGCTATATTGCTATTCATGGCAGTTATTGCAGCTGTAGCTGGTGCTGACTTCTATAAGCTTAGACACCATAAAGAGACTATTGTGCTATCTGAGGATTGTACAGAGGTTAAATGGTTCTCTGATTATGTTCCATCTCTTAAGAATACATGGCTAGATACTCCAGTATTCATATTCGACTCAGGAGTTGAAGGCGGTACTGTATTCATCAATGGATGTCCTCATCCGTATGAGCCAGCATCCTCACTTGCTGCATATTTGATGATTGAGAACCTCCGCGTAGAGAAGGGCAAGGTGATCATAGTACCAAGAGCTAACTACTCAGGATCTACTGAAGGCATGGCAGGTGATGCTTATCCTATGTTCTTCACTGTTCCTACAGAGTGGGGCGGACAGGAGTTCAGAATCGGCGATAGATATACTAATCCTCTAGATCAATGGCCAGATCCATTTACCTATGTTAACTATCCATCAGGACAGAACCTAGCCTACCAGGATATAAGAAACCTCAATAGAACATATCCTGGAAGAGAAAATGGAACAATAACTGAGCGTGCAGCATTTGCTGAGATGGAGATTATAAGGCAGGAAGGCGTAGATATCGCAATCGATATGCACGAGGCTGAGATCTTATACCCAGTTACAAGCACATATGTAGCTCCAGCTAAGATACTTGATAGAGAGCACTTCCTGGAAACTGGAGAGATGGTCTATGTAGAGCCTGAGAAGAGCAGCCTGGATGTTGCTATGATGGCTTCGATGAATATTGATCAATTCTTCATGAAGTGTGCAGCATCTCCTAATACTCTCCATGGTCTTTCTCATAGAGAGTGGGCCGATTGGTCAGATTCTATGACATTCCTTATGGAAACTCCTGAGATCTTCATCGATAAGATCACTGGTCCAAGAACTGAGGATCTTATGTACCAGGGTAAGGATGAGTTCCTGCAGAGAGTTACAGATAAGGGCCTAACATACTTCCCATATGACAAGGAGTTCGGAACTCCTATGTGGTATAGAGTTGCAAGACATCTCTCTGGTGCTATAGAGGTTGTGAATTGGACTGGCATGTTCTATCCAGAGCTTGAGTGCATAGTCTCATGGCCACTATATGAAGAGATGCAGGAGCTTGAGGATGCAGGTACAGATTCTATTGGCCATTTCCTTAAGAATCCTAATGCTGCAGAGAATAAAACCAGAACATTCACTATCTACCATAAGCCGGTAGACGAAAAATAAATGATGCCTCTTCGGAGGCAGAAAATAAAAGGAGAAACAAAATTATGAAGAAGCGTATTGTACTTACAGCTTTGATGATTGCTATCTTTGCGGTCCAGAGTGTATTCGCATGCTTTATCACAGGTGTTGGTCGCCTAGCATCAGCAGATGGCTCAACAATGACATCACACACATGCGACAGTGCTAGTGATGATCTGAGACTTTGGCTTATTCCTTCTATGGAGAAAGGCAGCGAGAGAGAGGTTGTAGTCGATGGCAGAAAGGATGCGGACTTCACAAACTTCCCAGCTGTAAAGGACTATGGCACTAGGGGTATGGTAATGGACTCCTATGAGAATGATAAGGATACATATCAATATCTACACGCTATGTACTCATTTGCTAACGAGAAGGGCGTTACAATGAATGAAAGCACTTGCGGAACAACAAAGGAGCAGGGCGCTATTCTCTCTAAGTATGAAGGTATCTGGGATTGCTATATGCTTCAGGATGCTGCGCTAGAGAACTCTGCTACAGCTAAGGAAGCTGTTGTATTCATGGGCTCTAAGATCACAGAAGGTGGCTGGTATGGCTCTCCAGAGTGTATCGTAGTTGCTGATGGTACAGATGTATGGGTATTTGAAGCTTATGGCGGTAAGATGTGGTGTGCATTCCGTCTCCCTGATGATGCATTCTTCTTCTGCGCAAACAGATGCAGAATCGATTTCTGGGAAGAGGATTCTGATACATATCTATCAGCTCCAAACATGAAGAAGTTCGCTATTGAAGAAGGTCTTTGGGATGGCAAGGGCGAGTTCAGACCATGTCAGGTATTCGCAGCAGGCAACTATAGCTTCAATTGTATTGGCAGAGAGTGGAGAGTTCTTGTAACACTTCCAAGTGATTATACTGCAGCAGTTATTGGTAAGGATGAGCTTGCAACCTGTGCAAATCCAGATGATATGTTCCCTCTATACTACACACCATACGAGAAGATTTCTGTAGAGACTATTGCTAGAATCTGCTCTGATAACTACGAAGGTACAAAGTATGATGGAACAAAGAGCCCATATGCTGGCATGTATGGCAATGTACTCTCTGGCACATATCAATATAGGCCTACTAACGTTCCACAGTGCACATATTTCCAGATTTCAAACGTTAAGGCATGGCTCCCTGAAGAGGCTAGATGTCTTGTATGGTTTGGCTGGGGTGCTCCAAGCACAACTTATTTAACTCCTGTATTCGCTTCCCAGACAGAGCTTGCTCCTCACTTCGGAAGAGGTACAAGATATGAATATGATCCAATGTCTGGCTGGTGGAATGAAGCTCTTGTACAGACAGCTGCTACTCTTAACTATCAGGATGCTATTGAGGTTATAAAGAGCGAGAGAGATCCAAGACAGAGTGCACAGTTTGAGACTACATTCGCAGTTCAGAATAAGGCTGCTAAGATGATTGCTAATGGAGATAGAGAGGGAGCTATCGATATGCTTACTAAGTATGCTAACGATCAGGCTAATATGTGGTTCAGCCTTTATGGCAATCTCTCTGAGAAGCTTCTT
>CAVHSB010000075.1:0-3146 GCA_963638635.1 Flexilinea sp. | reverse complement strand
TCGCTATGTTGTTGGCAGAGTTGAGATGAAGAAGGCTCCTGCAATGCATGAAGAGTGGTGGAATAACGTAATTGAAGCAGTCTCTGCAGTAGAGAAATAATGGAGATGATACATGAAGAAATCTGTTTTATTGATTCTTGCTGTTTTGATGCTAGCTCTGGCTTTGACAGGCTGTTCAACAACCTGGAAGAAGGTAGATGGCGTTAAGGCTGTAAGCGAATATAAGCTAGTTGGGTATACATATCTATTCACTCTAGATGGAAACTCCGTAGCCTTTGAGTACATGGATGCTGTTGGGGACGCTACTATCCCTCAGATTGCTGATACTCTTGGATCTGTCCTTCCTCACTATGCCGGCTATGACTACAGAGAGGCTGGTAAGATAATTCTCAAGAGCAGCACTAAGCTGACTGAGACTCAATTCAATGATTTTGTTAAGAGCGCCGAAACTCTTATCTATAATACAATCTATTAAGTTTTTGATGGCATCCTTCGGGGTGCCATCTCCTTGATAATCTGATATCATGCTCATGTAATTATGTTTGTTCTGGTTATTGTTCTGACGATTATTCTTCTCTCTCTTGGAATCATTGAGTGCAGCATTACTCAAAGAAGAATAAATAAAACAAGGATAAGGATACTTGTAAACGGTACTCGCGGAAAAACCACTATAGTCCGTTTATTAACATCCTCTCTTCAAAGTGCTGGCATAAAAACCATTGGTAGATGTACAGGCTCTGAGGCCCAGATGATTAATACGGATGGCTCTATAAGTGCTATAAAGCGCAATAGGCCTGCAAGAATCTATGAGCTTGTTAAGTTCTGGAAGGCTGCGGAGAGAGAAGGGGCTGAATGTGCTGTCGTTGAGTGCATGGCACTTATGAGAGAGAGTCAATTAGCTATACGCGATAAGCTTGTAAGACCAAGCATTGTAGTAATTGCAAATACCTTCGTAGATCATATTCCAGAGATGGGATATACACGCGAGAGCACTAGCGAGGTTCTGGCTCTATCCATTCCAGAAGACGCTGAGCTATATGTAACAGATCATTTCTATGATGGTTTCAAGAATGTCCATTTCATAGATGCAGATAATACAATATCTCCAAGAGAGGATATACATCCATCTGCTATTGCTATTGCAGCTGCTATATTAAAGGATCTTGGTATAAGCAATGTATACATTGAAAAGGGCATCAACAGCTTCATTCCAGATAAAGGCCTCTTAAAGCCTTTTAAATGTGGACAGGACTCTTTATTCATTCCATCCTTTAGCATCAATGATTCTGCAAGCATGGAAAATGCTTTAAAGAAGTGGGCTGAAAATGGCAAAATAAAGCTTATTTATAACAACAGAAAAGACAGAGAGTTCAGGATAGAGCTCTTTGATGAGGTTCTTAAAGCAAATAAAGATAGTATAGATCGAGTATATGTAATCGGGGACTATAAGAGAAAGGTCGCAAGGCATTACTCTAGGCTTGTTAGAGCTGAAGCTATAGATATAGAAAGACTTAAGGAGCTTATGGATAAAAGCCATAACGAGCTGTATCTTGCTCTTGGCAACATCAAAGGAGAAGGAGAGGAGCTTATAGCTCTATTTATATAATGCTATTCAATCTTGTAGCGCTAAGCGTAGTATTGAGCTTCATATGCACTGAGTTTACAGGGCTTTTGACCGGAGGCCTTGTTTCAAGTGGATATCTTGCATATTTCTTCAATGAGCCAGCGAGGCTTATTGCAACATTAGTCATTGCTCTTATCATAAATATCATTGTGAGATTATTGCAGCATGTAATCATTCTATATGGAAGAAGACGCTTTGCTCTTTCTCTTATAATCTCTCTTATATTTGTCTATATCCTAGATAAGAGCGCTTTCTTTTATTCTTCCCTGGATTTTGATTTCAGAGTAATAGGCTTCATAATCCCAGGGCTTATTGCATCAGATATGGAAAAGCAGGGGGTGATAAAGACATTGGGGACCATAGCTACTATTACACTCATCATCAGGCTTTTGATGATAATCGGAGGCTGATATGAAGATAAAGAGAATATACCTTATTCTTATATTGCTTACTTTGGCTATTGGTACTGCTCTTACCTATCTATCAGCAAGGATAAATGAGGAAGCATACGAGGATATGCAGGTAAGAGCTGCAATGAGAATGGAAGAGAGCGAGAAATATCTCAAAGAGATTATTTTAAGCAAGGGTATAGAGATAGAGGCCGAGGATCTTAATAAGACTGCTCTCTTAGGTCCTGAGTTTACAGAGCTTACCTCAACTCCAGGAGATGAGGCTGCTAAGCGTTCTGCGTTGAATCCTCAATTTGCTTCTGCGATGATCAGATACTACCATGAAGCAGGTCTGGAGAAGGGGGATGTCATAGCAGTTGGGGCTACTGGCTCCTTTCCTGGGTTTGTAATTGCTACTCTAACCTCTGCAACAGAGATGGGGCTTAAAGTCAAATTAATGGCATCTGTTGGTGCTAGCATGCATGGTGCAACAAGAGTTGAATACAATATTTTCGATATTCTTGAGGATCTGAAAAAGGGTGGCTTTGCTGACTTTGAGCTTATTGCAGTATCATGTGGAAGCCAGAATGATAGAGGTGGTGGTGTATTTGAGGATGTGCTATACACTGGAAGTGCAGAGCTTTCATTAGAGCTATGCAAAACAGCATCTGAAAAAAGTGGTGCTGAGGTTATATATAAGGATACGCTCGCTGAGAGCATTGAACGTAGACTAGAGCTCTACGGAGATGATATTAAGCTATTTGTCAATGTTGGCGGGGCATCTGTAAATAGCGGCGTAAGTACATATGCACAATCCTTTCCACGGGGCCTTGTCATAGATGCTCCAAAGCTCCCTAAGTCTCCTACTATGGGACTCAATTATGAGTATATATCACGAGGAATTCCTGTTATAAATCTATTGAGCGTTAAGCAGCTTTGCCAGGATAACGGAATAGCCTTCGATCCAATTCCTCTTCCATCTGTCTTTAAGGGTGAGAAACTTGAAAGCGTTGAATACAATAAGACTATTGCTACAGCAAGCTTAGCTATAGCTCTTTTCATACTTATAATAGGAATTATAGATAAAAAGAGAGATAACAAATGAAAAAGCTTATTCTTATCCTTCTTTCTAC
>CAVHSB010000074.1:5887-9248 GCA_963638635.1 Flexilinea sp. | reverse complement strand
CACTCTCATTCTCGCTATTTGCTAAAGGCCTCAATAGCTATGTCAGCATTTCATCTGGCTATGATTGGGGAAAGGATAAGAAGATAAATGAGAATATTGCAACAACTACAGCATATGTCCCTGTTAAGCTTGAAGGTGCAAACTATTTTGGTAGCATTGTCGGTGTTGGCTATGGCATAGGTATTAATATACCAACACTCATAAAGTATGGTGATACAAAGGTTGAGTCACCTATGGACTATATGCCAGTTGAGGTAACACTCAGAGCTCATATTCTTGCAGGGCTTCCAATTGGAAAGAATTTGAGAGTAGGTGGAAAGCTTGGTCTAGCACTCGCAGGTGGCTACAAAGAGAATGCGGTTAATTTCTTTACGCACATCTCTACTAAGATAACTACAGCAAGACTTGATGCTATCCTTGGCCTCTATACGGAGCTTGCAATCAACGATAGCTTTGGATTGATTGCTGGTGCTGATGTATCATTCCCGCTGCATCATAGCACAAAGACTGAGACTACTGTTTCATCTGTAACATCATCAGAGACTAAAACAGACAGCTACGGAAGATATGGCATCAGCCCATATATAGGAGTTGCTCTATTCTATTAAGCTATTGCACCTTCTTTATGAGGGTGCTTTTTTTTTGTCTATTTCTTATACTGTCTCTATGTGGACTCTCAACTATGATAGCATTTCAGAATTGGATAGCACCTTGAAGGGCAAGGGCCTTGCTATGTCAAAGAAATTCGGACAGAACTTTTTGATATCTTCTCAGGCACGCGAGAGAATCGTCGGCTATATGAAGCTGGAGGAGGGGATGAAAGTCTGGGAAATCGGACCAGGACTTGGTGCTATTACTCATTTGGTGCTTAAAAAGGATATCGAGCTGACTGCCTTTGAAATCGATCATGGCTTTGCGGAGATTTTGAGAAATGAAGCCTTTTGCGATGAGACGCGCTTTACGTTAGTTGAGGGGGATGCGCTTAAGACGCTTTTTGCATATGACTATATACCAGATAGAATAATAGGCAATCTTCCATATAATGTTGGATCTGTAATCATTGCAAAGCTTATTGAGAGTTCTATACTTCCAGCTTTGATGGTATTCACGCTTCAGAAGGAGGTCGTAGATAGAATGTGCTCTAAGCCTGGAGATCCTGAATACTCATCCTTTTCAGTATTGACTCAATTGGATTATGAGAACTCAAATGTACTTACCTTGAAAAAGGGCTGCTTCTGGCCCCAGCCTCAGGTCGATAGCTCTGTTGTTGTGATGAAGAGGAGAGAGAAAAGCCTATTGGATGCTAAGGAGCGCGAGGTGTTTCTTCCATTAGTCAGAGCTTTATTCTCAATGAGACGAAAGACAATAAAGAATAATCTTGCATCCTCTGGGCTTTTCAATATAAATAAGGGCAATATAGATAATATATTAAATAACGCAGGCTTCACAGGATGCGAGAGGGCTGAGGTCTTATCCTTTGAAGAGCTTAAGAGACTATTGAAGTCGGTAATGCAATATATGTGATTGCTACTTCCTTAGCTGCTATCTATAATTGTTTCTATGGAAATAAAGACATTCAGAATAGGCAATGCGAATGCATATCTAAAGGCATATATACATGAGCAGCTTCCAGCTAATTGCAGCTTCGGTAAAGATAGACCTGCTATCATGATCTGTCCCGGCGGGGGATATGAAAGACTCTCTGCGAGAGAGACAGATCCTGTTGCGCTTCCTCTGTTTGCTGCTGGCTACCAGATTTTCATTCTTTATTACTCAGTTAAGGAAGATATTAGGATGTCTAGACCTGAAGAAGAGGCAGCTGATGCTATAAAGCTCATAAGAGAGAAAAGCGGAGAACTCGATGTAGATAGCTCAAAAGTAGCTATTATGGGTTTCAGTGCCGGTGCGCATGTATCAGCATCTCTTCTATGCCATCATAGACGCTATGGTGATGCTTCAAGGCCAACACTTGGAATCCTCTGCTATCCTGTTATAACAACAGGAGAAGGCTGTCATAAGGGCTCTGTTAAGTGGATTACAGATAATGGAGATAAAGCTCTTATGGAGTATTACTCTCTTGAAAAGCAGGTATGCAGAGATACTCCGCCATGCTTTATATGGCATACTGTAGAGGATCAAACGGTACCTGTTTCAAATTCGCTTAAGTTCGTTGAAGCACTCTTAGAGAAAAATGTAAGCGTTGAGTACCATATGTATAGAGTCGGAAAGCATGGACTCTCAACAGCCAAAAAAGAGGTTGGGACAGAATTAAAAGAGGTCCAAAGCTGGATGGACCTCTTGCTCAATTGGCTCCGATCAATGCTTGATTTCTCTATTTGATATACTCTTCCATTCCTTCGCTTGCTCTGATTCCGCTTGCCCAGGCACCAGTAATACCACGGCTTGTACCAGCACCGTCTCCAGCAAAGAATACGCCCTCAGTTACCTGGAAGTGGTTATCGATATATTGAGGCTTATTCGCATAAAGCTTGATTTCAGGATAGTACATTATAGTGGATGGATGAAGAATGCCCGGAATGATTGTATCGAGCTTCTTCATTGCGGCCCAGATGTAGCGCAGTATCTTGGCAGGCATAGCAAGTGAGATATCTGATGGAGTGCAATCCTTGAGCGATGGCTTGAAGTCATATAAATCGTTATTGAAGGTTGCAACCTTGCTTCTCTTTCCCATTCTGAAATCACCTACTCTTTGCATTAGAGGCTTTCCGCCGCCCATCATGGCAGCCATTACACCTAAATGCTCTGCAAAATCCTGTCCAGATGCCAATGGCTCTGTAAATCTTACAGTCTTCAGCATTGCGAAGTTTACAAGTCCGTTGTTCTTCTCTTCATCCGCTGCATATGCATGACCGTTTACTGAGTACCACACATCACCTCGTGATGTAACATAGCGTTCCTTTACTACATGTGCATTTCCGCTGTTAGTACAGAAGGTCCTTACCTTTTCAGGAAAATAGAATTTTGGATCATAGTAATCCTTGACGATAGGGTAGTGTTCTAGCTTAGTCTCAACTCTGATGCCAACATCCAGAATATTATCCATATATTCAATGCCAAGCTGGTGCATTACATCCTGCAGAAAGTGGAAGCCCTGTCTGCCAGGAGCTACAAGAAGGGTCTTATAGCCAATCTCTCTATTGGCTGTAACAATGTACTTCTCTTTATTGTTTACACTAAGAACCTCCTCTCTTAGTGCGAGTGTGACACCCTTCTCCTCAAGCTTCTTCAGAAGCTCCTTTATAAGTCTCAGACCGCCATCTGTTCCAAGATGTGTTTGCTTGATTTCTAGAAGAGAGCATCCCAGTCTTTTAGCTCTTTCCTGGTAGATTTCCAAATTGGA
>CAVHSB010000074.1:0-5877 GCA_963638635.1 Flexilinea sp. | reverse complement strand
CTCCTCTGGAAAGCCAATTGGATATGTGAAATTCATCTTGCAATCATTTCTCATGCCACCTGTAGATACAGGGGATTTATCTATCATCAATATCGAGATATCTTTGTGTTTCTCTAAGAGCGAAAAAGCGGCTCCCATTCCAGCGGGGCCTGTTCCAACAATGACAACATCATATTTATCCATAGTCACCTCCGAACCTTATCTACTATAAGGAAAAAGAGGGAAAGGGTAAACTAATCTGCCGGTTAATTTACTGGGAATGAAAATTAGCTTTATCACTGATAATCATTCCGAAAATACTTGAAAGCGATACCTTATTGCTTCATCATAGTGCTATGAAATACATAAGCGTAACAGAAGCCTCAAAGAGATGGGGTATTACAGATAGACGAGTAAGAATACTATGCAACGAAGGCAGGATAGATGGTGCTATAAGATTAGGCTGGTCCTGGACTATCCCAGATGACACTCCAAAGCCAAGAGATGGCAGAGTGCTAAGAAGATTCAAGAATCTGGATATCAGACCTGGCAGTGTAGATGTAGCAACACTCGATGGCCTTAAAAATACATGCAAAATAGAGGATGGGCTTAAAGGCCGAAAAGAGTATGAAAGGCTCATTGAATCATCTGTTGCAGCACTATTAGCGTATTCAGAGGTAGCTATCGATGATGATGCTATAGCTTCTCTATATAGAGGAAATGTAGTAGAGGGGCTTTCTTTGAAGAATCATTTCCTTCTTTCAAACTTCCGTTCAATCATGATTTCCTTGATTGGGCAGAAAGAGAAGTGGTGTGAGAAGGATATAAAGGAAATCTATGTAAGACTAATGCAGGGCATTGATGATATTTCATCGTCAAAATATAGAGATGGTGTAATAAGGTATCCACTCAAAGACAATGAGGAGGTTAAGGTTGATGTGCAGATGGAGACTCTCTTTAGCCAATATGAGAGCTCCTGGAAGGATCTCAACGGGCTAGTAAGCGGTGTTCTCTTATTTGGAGAGCTATTAAGAATAGAGCCATTTGTGGAATATAGCACAATATTCTCATACCTGATCCTTTCTGGAGAGCTTTTAAGAAAGGGCTATCTTCCTCCATATCTTACAAAGGATTCGATAAACGAGCTTAAGGCAGCTTTCTCACTTGCCTTGAAGCGTGGCAATTATCAGGATTTCACATCATATATAGAGCGTACTGTCATAAGAAGCTATAAGGAGCTTTTCAATGTATGATTACGTATTTAGAAATGCAACCATAGTAGATGGAAGCGGCAATGCGCCATACAAGGCTAATGTTGCTATTTTCAGAGACTCTATTGCATTAATTGGAGATGAATCCATTACAAGAGCTAAGAATATAATTGATCTTAATGGAAGCTATCTTACCCCAGGATTCATAGATATACACACTCATACTGAGCTTGCGATATTAAAGGACAGAGATGCAGAAGCTATGGTAAGGCAGGGCATAACAACAAGCGTTACAGGTAATTGCGGAATAGGAGTATTCCCAAACTATTCTGAAGCTCTGAAAGGCTATGTCTCTGATGTGCTTGGTGAGTGGAATGATTGGTCCTGGAGTGACTATAGCTCATGGATAGAGTATGTAGAGAAGGGTGGCATTGGCAACAATGAATGCTTTCTTACAAGCCATACAGCACTTCGCACTGCAGTGCTAAAGAATAACGCATCAAGAGCAGCAGACGAAGAAGAGATAAAAGAGATGTGCTCTCTTTTAAGAGCTTCTCTTCTTGCTGGTTCTAAGGGCTTCTCCTCAGGGCTTTATTATGCACCATGCATATATGCAAATAGAAAGGAGCTCATTGCGCTTTTGAAGACAGTAAAGGAGTGCGACTCAATATTCACTGTTCACCACAGATGTGAAGGGAATGATGTCATTGAATCTCTTCTTGAGGTATTGGATCTAGCTAAGGAGAGCGGTGTCAGATTAGAGCTATCACACCTCAAAGCAATAGGCAGAAATAACCAAGCTAAGGTAGATGAGATGCTTAAGCTCATTGAAAGCTACAGGGCTGATGGCGTTGATGTGAGGTTTGATCAATATCCATATGTATATGGATCAACATCCCTATTCTCACTTCTTCCTCCAGATATTCTGAAGCTATCGAGGCTTGAGGCTCGCTTGGCCTTGTCCCTTGAGAATGAGAGGGAAGAGATAAAGATGGAGATGCTGAATCCAGATGGCTGGGATAGCATCTATGAGATGGTAGGCCCAGCTGATATCAAGGTATTGTTTCTTGAAAACAACAGAGAATATGATGGGCTTACTCTTACTGAGATTGGAAAGCTCAAGGATAAGGATCCGCTTGACGCGCTTCTTGATATCTTATCTGAAGAGCCAGGACTTGCTGTTATGGCAGATGTTACAGAGAGTGAAGAGAGCCTTATCAAGATAATGCAGCATCCTCTTATGTGCTTTGGAACCGATAGCCTATTCTCATCTCCAATTCCTCATCCACGTTCATTTCATTCTACTGTTGAGCTTCTTGGAAAATATGTAAGAGATAAGAAGGTTTTGACTATAGAAGAGGCTATAAGAAAGATGACGGGAGAGGCTGCAGATAGGATGCGGCTTGGAAAGCGTGGATACATAAAAGAGGGCTATAAGGCCGATCTTGTAGTCTTTGATTTAGAAAAGCTCGGAGAGAATGGCAACGATAACAAAGGCATAAGCCATGTCTTCGTAAATGGCCAGCTGAAGCTCGAGAATTCTAAATTGACTGCTGTTAGAGCTGGCGAGATTCTATGATCAATCTGAGAAGGAGGATAGGAATTTTCTTGTCCTCTCTTTCTCCGGAGAGTCAAATATCTGCTCTGGCTTCCCCTCTTCAACAATTACACCCTTATCCATGAATAGAGCCCAGTCAGAGATTCCCTTCGCAAAGTTCATCTCATGTGTAACGACTACCATAGTCATCTTCTCTTCTGCAAGATCTCTTATTACCTTAAGTATCTCTCTTGTAAGCTCAGGGTCTAGTGCACTAGTTGGCTCATCGAAGAAGAGCACTTCAGGATCCAGAGCCAAAGCTCTTGCAATAGATACTCTTTGCTTCTGTCCTCCAGAAAGCTCTGATGGATATGCTTTTGCCTTCTCTTCAAGTCCCATTCTCTTTAGGAGCTTCATAGCCTTCGCCTCAGCCTCTGCCTTATCCATTTTGAGTACAGCTCTTTCTGCTTCTGTTACATTTCTTAGAACAGAGAAGTGAGGAAATAGATTGAAGTTCTGAAACACAAGTCCAGTTCTGAGGCCTATGCGTCTTCTTTCCTTTTCCTTCTTGTAAACGGCAATGCCATTCTTATCCTCAAAGAGGCTTTCTCCTCCAATAGATAAGGATCCTCCATCTGCAAGCTCTAGCTGTGTTATGATTCTCAGAAGCGTGGACTTACCAGATCCAGAAGGTCCTATTACAGAAAGAACATCACCTTTGTTCAATGTGAATGAAATATTCTTGAGTACCTCTGTCTCCCCAAAGCTCTTTCTTATACCTTCAGCCTTAATCATCTCTTCCATAGTAACTCCTAGTTGTAATAAGCAAGCTTCTTCTCAATAAGCGCAAAGACCTTTGAGACAATGTAATTCATTATGAAATAGAAGACACCTGCAAGGAAGATAGGCATTGTAGAGAAGATTCTTGATGAGGATGTCTGTGCGACTCTGAATAGCTCTATAACGCCGATTGTTGATGCGAGTGCCGTATCCTTTACAAGCGTTATGACTTCATTTCCAAGTGATGGCATTACAGTCTTGATGACCTGTGGAAGTATTATATGGAAGAAGGTATAGCTCTTTGAGAAGCCAAGAATCTTGCTTGCCTCATATTGGCCCTTATCAATTGACTGAAGTCCTGACCTGTAAATCTCTGCAAAGTATGCACTGTAGTTTATAGTGAATGCGATTATAGCGGCAGTAAAGCGCTGAAAAGAGAAGCCAAAGATATAATATGGTGCGAAATAGAAGAAAATCAGCTGCAGAATGAGAGGTGTGCCTCTCATTATCTGTATGTATAGATCAACAAGGAATGCAAGAGGCTTGATCCTGCTCATCTTGCCCTTGCATACAACAAAGCCCAAGGGCAGTGAGAATATTAGAGTCAATGTGAATACCCTAAGTGAAACAATCATTCCATCTAAGAGCTGCAGCAGAAGTTTCTCCATATTGTTATTTACCTACAACTGTGATATCTGCACCGAACCACTTGGTAGCAATGGATGCAAGTGTTCCATCCTTTGCCATATCATTAAGTGCGCTCTGTACAGCATCCCTCAAGGCAATATCTCCTTTTCTGAATCCAATGCCATATTCTTCATTTGAAAGACCTTCGTCAAGAACCTTGAAGATGCCTTTGCCTGATCTTGCAATATTGTCATTAGCTACAAGAAGATCCATTATTACTGCATCAACGCCGCCGATTTCAAGATCCATAAGTGCTGTAAGGTTGTCCTTGAACTCTACAACCTCCTTAATGCTTTCCTTGAAGCCCTCAGTATCTTCAATTGCATCCTCAGCAGATGAGCCAGCCTGTACGCCAATTGTCTTTCCCTTAAGGTCTGCAAGAGTAGAGTAGCCTGATGAGATCTTTACAACTGCAACCTGTGCATTGTTTACATAAGGATCAGAGAATGTCATTGCATCAAGTCTTTCTGGGGTGATTGTGAAGCCATTCCATATGCAATCTATGTTGCCTGTCTGCAGCTCCTGCTCCTTTGCAGCCCAATCTATAGGCTGAGCAACTAGCTCAACATTGAGCCTTTTGCAAACTTCCTTAGCTGTATCGATATCGAAGCCTACGATTTCTCCGTTTTCATCTCTATAACCCATAGGAGGGAAGGAGTCATCAAGACCAAGTATGAATTTACCCTTGTCCTGAACTTTCTTTAAGGAGTTATCAACAGAGGATGCCTCCTTTGCTCCACCTGCAAAAAGAGAGGAGATTGTTAAAGCGATTAGTAGTAAAGTAGTGATTTTTTTCATGGAATTTCTCCTATTGGGCTAATTATAAAACTTTTTCAATATGCAAGAGAAGTGCATAACTATGCAGATTATGCATAAAGCAATATTAAATATTGATAGCTTTTGAGAAAATCAGACAATTGAAAATGATTATATGGTGTCTTATTCTGACATAGGAGGCTTAAATGCTTTTTATGTTTGATATGGGCGAGGTTATCATAAAGGGCGTAAGAACGCTTGATAAGATCGCTAAACGCTACAATCTGGATTATGATGAACTAAGAAGAGACTATGGCTACTATGATTCTCCTCTTACAGAGGGCTTTATGGATCCTGATGATTACTATAGGCATATGGAAATCAAATATGGAATCAAAATAGATGATGATATATTCAAGACCTACTTCACTCCTACGCTCAATCTCTACATGATAGATAAGGTAGATAGACTCAGGGAGAAGGGCCATAGAGCAGTTATAGCCTCTAATACCTTCAGACCGCATTGGGATTATATTGGCGCAATTGAAAATAGTCCTCTAGAGCATTTTGATGCACTATATGCATCTCATATCATTCATCGTGCAAAGCCAGATAGCTCCTTCTATACCTACATACTCAAGCAAGAGAACTATGCTGCAAAGGACGCTGTATTCATAGATGATAGGGATGAGAATATAGAGGGGGCAAGAAGACTTGGAATAAGGTGCTATAACTATCTTGGCGATGATGAGAATGCTGATTCGTTTTTCGCACAGTGGCTATTATGATCAAGCTTTTCATTTTTGATATTGGCGATGTTCTTCTTATGGGATGCAGACGCCTGAGAGATATGGCAGATGAGCTAGGAATAGACCAGAACGAATTTATGGAAGACTATAGACTCTGGAATGCAGCCTTGATGGAGGG
>CAVHSB010000073.1:0-9336 GCA_963638635.1 Flexilinea sp. | reverse complement strand
TTGAAGAAAAGCTAGATGAGCCTCCAGTTGCTGTCTTCTATCTAGATATTGATGCTAATGGCAATCTCGAATGCAAGGCTAAGCTAAGATACAATGAGCAAGAGGAGGATATATCTCCATTTGACTCACCCTTTTCATACAGCAAGTTCAAAGACTATAAGCGAGATATAGCAGAAAGCCTCGCAGATATTTTCAAACACAATTTCACCTCTACAAGATGGCTTGTGGCTGACAATGATTATGACATGTTCATGTTCATCACATATGGCATTCCAGCTCTTATGGAGCTTGGAGAGGTAAATGCTACAGATGCTGTTAAGAATATAGTAGTCAGAAAGATGCCTCGTATAAGCAGCAGAGTCGATATAGACGAGGAAGACGACAGCATTTTGAACTTCGAGCTCGATACCCAGGGGCTTACTATAGAAGAGCTTGTAGAAATATTGAAGTCCTATAAGGCTAAGAAGAAATTCCACAGGCTCAAGGATGGATCCTTCATAAATCTTGAGGATACAAACCTCGATTCTCTTAGAGATTTATTTGCATCAATGAATATAAGCATCAAGGACTTCGTTGATGGGAAGATGCACCTACCTCTATATAGAGCACTCTATCTTGAGCAAATACTTCAGGAAAAGAATGGCATAACAGGCGAAGGCGGTGCTAAATACAGAAAGCTCATAAAGGAATTTAAGACTATAAACGAGTCAGACTTTGATGTTCCAGAAGCCCTAGATGCCACTATGCGAAGCTATCAGAAGGATGGCTACAGATGGATGAGGGTCCTATTCGAGCATGGCTTTGGCGGAATACTTGCAGATGATATGGGACTTGGAAAGACGCTGCAGACACTCTCATTGCTCCAAGGACTCAAGGACGAGGACAAGGAAGTACATGCTCTCATAGTCACACCAGCATCTCTTGTATTCAATTGGAAGGCTGAGGCTAGCAAATTCACACCAGAGCTTAAGGCAGCAACTGTATCAGGAGGAACAAAGGAGAGAAAGGAGCTAATAGGCAAGCATAAAGATTATGATTTACTTATCACATCCTATGATCTTTTAAAGAGAGATATAGCACTATATGAAGAGGCCGCCTTCAATATAGAGATCATCGATGAGGCTCAATTCATAAAGAACCACAATACAGCAGCAGCTAAATCGGTAAGAGCTATAAAGAGCAAGCATAGACTGGCTCTCACTGGAACACCTATTGAGAACAGACTCTCTGAGCTATGGTCTATATTCGAATATCTGATGCCAGGCTTCATGTATAGCCAGGAGCAATTTAAAAAGTTCCTAGCAAATCCTATTGAAAGGTATAAAGATCAGGAAGCAGCCGCAATGCTTAAGAGACTTACGGGTCCATTCATTCTAAGAAGAATAAAGAGCGATGTACTTAAGGATCTTCCAGATAAGATTGAGGAGATAAGAGTAACACCGCTATCTGGAGAACAGCAGAAGCTCTATATAGCTGAAGTCGCAAAGACACAGGGAATGCTCAAAAAAGCGAATGATATCAAGGACAAGAAGATTGAAATCCTTGCAGAACTTATGAAGATAAGAGAGATATGCTGTGACCCATCACTCGTATTCAAGGATTACAAGGGAGAGTCTGCGAAAAGAGAGGCTACAATGGATCTTATAAGGTCAGCTATAGATGGCGGCCATAAGATACTTCTATTCTCCCAATTCACATCAATGCTTTCGCTTTTAGAGGAAGACATAAAGAGAGAGGAAATAGATTATTACAAAATTACCGGAGATACTGGAAAGTCAAAAAGACTTGAGCTTGTTGAAGCCTTTAACAATGGATCTGTTCCTCTGTTTCTTATCTCATTGAAAGCTGGTGGCACAGGACTCAATCTAACAGCTGCAGATATAGTAATACACTACGATCCATGGTGGAATGTTGCTGTACAGAACCAGGCAACAGATAGAGCGCACAGAATAGGACAGACTAAGAGAGTAACTGTATATAAGATGATTGCAGAGAATACAATCGAGGAGAGAATCGTGAAGATGCAGGAGAATAAAAAAGATCTTGCTAATGCGATTATATCGACAGAGAATATGTCTCTATCATCTCTCTCAAAAGAAGATCTTATGGAGCTGCTATCTCTTTCAAGTCTATCTTGAGTGTCTATCCTTCAATACTTCAATAACCTCAGAAAGAGAGCTGTCCTTCTGTGCAAGAAGCACTAGATAGTGATACATAAGGTCAGCAGCCTCGCCCAAAAAGAGCTCCTTATCATTATCTTTTGCTTCTATTACGAGCTCTACAGCCTCCTCACCTACCTTCTGTGCAATCTTATTGAGGCCACGTGAGAATAGATGATTAGTATAGCTGCCCTCAACTGGGTTAGCTCTTCTGTCCTTGATTACGGATTCAAGATAGAATAGGAATTCAGAGGAGGATATCTCATTAGGCTTATTCTCTTCCCCAAAGCATGTATCCTGGCCAGTATGGCAAACAGGACCAGAAGGAATAGCCTTTACAAGAAGCGTATCGCCATCGCAATCAACAAGAATCTCTCTCAATTGAAGAAAGTTGCCGCTTGTCTCACCCTTAGTCCATAATCTGCCACGAGAACGTGAGAAGAATGTTACCAAACCTCTATCTAAAGTCAGCCTATAGGCCTCTTCGTTCATATAGCCAACCATGAGAACTTTGCGTGTGACTGCATCTTGTACAACTGCAGGTACTAATCCATCTCCCTTTGCGAAATCAATAGTCATTTTTCCCTCTATATTCTTACTGGAATATTCTCACTTGCAAGATATTCCTTCAGCTCTGTAATATCGATTTCATGAAAGTGGAATACCGATGCCGCTAGTGCTGCATCTGCTCTTCCATCTATGAATATCTCTTTGAAATCCTCTGCCTTGCCTGCCCCGCCTGAAGCAATAACAGGAATGTTTATATTAGTACTTATTATCCTTGTTAAGTCAACAGCAAAGCCATCCTTAGTGCCATCATTGTCCATGCTTGTAAGAAGAATCTCACCAGCACCTCTACCAGCAGCTTCCTGCGCCCAGGAGAGTGCATCTATACCAGCCCTTGTTCTGCCTCCATCAATTACGACCTCATAGCCAGATGGCATAGCAGCACTGGATTTTGCATCTAAAGCCAAAACAACGCATTGAGCGCCAAAGCGCCTAGAAAGCCTCGATATAAGCTCAGGGTCTCTTACAGCACTTGAGTTTATGCTGATCTTATCAGCACCTGATGAGAGTATTCTCTCAACATCCTCCTCGCTCTTTATCCCACCTCCTACGGTGAATGGGATCGAGATTCTATCTGCAACCTCCCGCACAAGACTATAGAGAGTATCACGCTTCTCGACAGTTGCTGTGATATCTAAAAAGACAAGCTCATCAGCGCCATGTGAGGAGTAATAGGCTGCAAGCTCAACAGCCGATCCAGCATCCCTTAGATTTACAAAGTTAACGCCCTTTACTGTTCTTCCATCCTTAACATCAAGACAAGGAATTATTCTCTTAGCAAGCATCATCTATCTCCCTTAAAGAACTGAGTGCAATTCTACCCTCATAATATGCCTTACCGACAATCGCACCATATAAGCCAGCGCTCTTTAGCTCTACAAGATCCTCATAGCAGCTTACACCTCCTGAGGCTATCAATTTAATTCCAGGCTCTTTAAGAAGCAGCTTCTTATATAATTCTGTAGCGGGGCCAGTCAGCATACCATCTCGGGATATATCTGTAGTAATTACCTTAGCTATGCCTTCTCTCATATAGCTATCAATGAAATCAAAAATAGAAATATCGGTATTTTCTCTCCATCCGCTTATAGCAATCATCTCATTCTTAGCATCAGCAGACAATATTACTCTATCCTTATATTCCTTAAGCCATGATACGACCTCATCTCTTCTTTTGACTGCTATAGAGCCAAGGCTTACCTCCTGAGCACCTGCATTAAGTGCACTTTCAAGGTGCTCTCTGCTTTTTATGCCACCGCCGTAATCTATTATTAGAGCTGTCTTAGATGCAAGCTCCTCAAGCACTTTCAAATTCATTGGGCCATCGCCTTTTGCGCCATCAAGATCAACTAGATGAAGCCTTTTCAGCCCCGCACTCTCAAAGCGCTTTGCTTGCTCTAATGGGCTTGAGCTATATAGAGTCCTCTCGCTATAGTCTCCGCCCTTGAGCCTTACTACCTTACCATCTATAAGATCAATTGCAGGAATGATATACATAGTCAAGCAAGCTCCACAAAATTCCTGAGAATCCTCTCTCCGACCTCTCCGCTCTTCTCAGGATGGAATTGAAGGCCGTAGAAGTTATCCTTCTTTATACCAGATGAGAAGGAAATATCATCATAGCTGGATATTGAAATAGCGTCAGAGCACATCTCTGCATAGTAGGAGTGAACAAAATAGACATAGCTATTATCCTTTATTCCAGAAAACAGAGCATCATCTGATACCTTTATCGTATTCCATCCAACATGAGGAATCTTATAGCCTCTGTCATCTGGAAATCTTCTTACTGCCACATCAGGAAAGACGGAAAGTGTATCAACATTGCCCTCTTCACTATATCTACACATCAATTGAAGTCCAAGGCATATGCCTAAAAATGGCTGCTTAAGTGACTTAATAACACTATCAAGTCCTGCTTTCTTTAAATAGGCCATCGCAGAGGAGGCCTCTCCAACACCTGGAAAGATTACCTTATCTGCCGCTCTGATCACATCAGGATCTGATGTAAGCGTTGCCTCTGCTCCTATTCTTCTAAGTGCAGATAAAACAGAGGTTACATTACCAGCATTGTATTTAATAAGCGCTATCATCAAAGAACTCCTTTGGTTGACGGAAGCTCTGCAGAGCCTGGTATACGCCTTACGGCCTTTCTGACAGCTCTCGCAAAGCCCTTGAACATTCCCTCTGCTGTATGGTGAGCATCTCCACCCTTAGTTGCGCTAATATAGAGATTGCACTTAGCACTATCTGAGAAGGATCTGAAGAAATGCCTGAAAAGCTCTGTTGGAAATGTACCTATAAGCTCTCTTCTGAATTCAACGTCATATATGAAATCAACACGTCCAGAGAAATCCAAAGAAATAGTTACTACAACATCATCCATCATCAATACCTCAAAGCCATAGCGCTCTATGCCTCTTTTATCTCCAAGTGCTTTGAGTACAGCCTCGCCAAGCGTTATTGCGATATCCTCAACTGTATGGTGCTCATCAATCTCAACATCACCATCTGCTATGATATCCAAATTGCATCTTGAGTGCTTTATAAGCTGAGAAAGCATATGATCAAAGAAAGGAAGCTTAGCATCTGCTATGCCTTTACCGCTTCCATCTAAATCCAGGCTTACCGCTATTGAGGTCTCAGCTGTCTCACGCTTTATTGAGCACACCCTTGGCTTTAATAGCTCATCTCCAACAAGATATGCAGCAATATCCCTCCAGGAATCAAAATCAAGAGCCACTGCATTCTTTAATGTCTTATCTGTCTTATCAGGAAAGACTAGATAAGCAATATCATTCTCACCTGGCTCTATATACTCATCAAATACTATAGACTCCTCTGATAATCTATCTTTTACGCTTTGATCCTCACCTAGCATTATAAGCATATAGTCCCTTCTCTTCTCTATCTCTAGAAGTGAGCCTATGGCATTAGGCCTGAAATAGCCTGTATTGCTATCGATGATTCCATAGAGAGGTATATAGAGAATATGCTTATTATCCCTTGTATTCATTAAGTGCCTCCAATAGTCTATTCATCTCTAACTTAGAGCCGATAGTAACTCTCAAGCATCCAGCCAGATAACGCTCATGAGTTCTATTTCTGACTATTATTCCTCTTTCGGATAGATATCTATAAAGTTTATCTGCATCATCTACTCTCATTAAAAGAAAGTTAGCATCTCCATTTATAACCTCTCTTACAAAGCTAAGCTCTTCAAGCTTTCCTGCAAGCTCATTACGCTCCTTTACTACATAATCTCTTACCTCTTTGACCTTATCGCAATCCCTTAAGGTCTCAACAGCTGCACGCTGAGAGAGTATAGATACATTATATGGACTCTTTACCTTCATCACGAGGTCCTTGATGTACTCTGCTGATATCAGAATGCCAACACGTGCACCAGCTATCCCCCATGCCTTTGATAGAGTTCTCAAAACGCATAGCTTTGGATACCTATCTATAAGACCTACAGCGCTTTGGAAGCTTTCTGCAAAATCTGCATACGCCTCATCTACTACTGTAATTCCATCATTCACAGCCAGAATCTCTTCTATCTCATCTAAGCTATAAACCTTGCCTGTTGGATTATTAGGAGAGCAAATAAAGGTTACCTTAGGACTCTTCTCCTCAATCACCCGCTTCATAGAGCTGATATCTAATGTAAGATCAGGCTTTAAGGGAGTATCAATTACACTGACATTGTAGGACGCTGCAAATACGCCATAGGCTCCATATGTAGGACTCTCGATCATGATCGAATCATTGCCGCTTTTACAGAATATCTTGATTATAAGATCTATAAGCTCATCTGATCCATTTCCTACAACTGTCCTTGAAAATGGAAGAGAAAGCTTCTCTTCAAGCAACTTTCTTACCTCTTTACACGCAGGATCTGGATATCTATTGGCATTGAAGCTATTAGAGTACCAGGACTCATTGGCATCTATATATACATCTGCAACGCCCTTGAAGTCATCACGGGCAGACTTATAAGGCTCCATAGAAAGAATATGGCTATTGACAAGAGACTCTAAACTACTCAATTCGCACCTCCGCAGCTTCTCTATGAGCTGTAAGACCTTCAGCTGCAGCTAGCTCCATTATTACAGGAGCAAGCTCCTTAATACCCTCTTGAGTCAGCCTCTGAACTGTCATCTTCTTTATAAATGAATCTATAGATACACCAGAACAGCTCCTTGCCCATCCAGATGTCGGTAATGTATGATTAGTGCCTGATGCATAGTCTCCAGCAGACTCAGGTGAGTATTGGCCTAAGAATACAGAGCCTGCATTCATGACACCTGAGAGAATATCATCATAGTCTTCCGTGTTGATTATAAGGTGCTCTGGGGCATATAGATTAATAGCAGCAACAAGCTCATCTCTATCAACAAAGGAAAAGGCAATGGAGTGTGAAAGAGAAGGAACCATATATTCCTTTCTATTTAGCTTCTCAAGCTCCCTCTCGACTTCGTTTTCAACTCTCTCATAGATTTCATATGCTTCTTCCTTATCCTTGCTTTTTATAAGCAATACAACCTGGCTATCCTTACCATGCTCAGCCTGGGACAGGAGATCTGCTGCAACATATAGTGGATTTGCTTTACTATCTGCAACAACCATTACCTCAGACGGACCAGCGAGCATATCTATTGAGCATATTGAAGATACCTTCATCTTAGCAGCTGAGACAAATCTGTTGCCAGGTCCGAAGATCTTATCTCTTCTGGGGATTGATTCCGTTCCATATGCAAAGGCTGCTATAGCCTGAGCACCTCCGACCTTGACTATCTTCTTTATTCCTGCAACCTTAGCTGCATATAAAACTGCAGGATTTATTTCATTATTCTTAGCTGGTGTTGCCAGAATTATATCCTTGCAGCCAGCTATTACCGCAGGTGTTGCAAGCATCAATACAGTTGAGAACAAAGGTGCAGTACCACCTGGAATATATAGACCAACCTTCTCAATAGGAATTATCCTTCTCCAGCACAGAACGCCTTTTGAGGTCTCTAAGGACTCTCCCTCAGGCAGCTCCGCTCTATGAAAGGCTTCAATATTGCTATGAGCTCTCTCAATAGCGCTCTTAAGAGCTGGAGAGATCAACGAGCCAGATGACTCTATATCCTCCTCTGAGACATATAGATCATCAAGCGCTGTACCGTCAAATCTAAGCTCATACTCTCTTATAGCCGCATCCCCTCTTTCCTTTACATCCAAGAGGATATTATCTACTGCAGCCTCTACCTCCTTAAGCTCCTGATCCGGTCTTTTAAGAAGCTCTGGCTTGAATGTTTCTTCGTATCTCAGATATTTCATTTTGTCATCTTCTCTATATTCAAAACTAGAATACCCTCAGCACCGAGAGCTAATAGACTTTCAAAGACTGCCCAGAACTCCTCTTCAGATACTACGCTCTGTACAGATACCCAATCCTTATCCATAAGAGAGGTGACTGTAGGGCTCTTCATTCCGCCTATTATACTGCAAGCCTCCTCAAGCTTAGCCTTAGGAAGGTTGAAAAGTATGTACTTCTTATCCTTTGCAAGCGTTAGAGCATCCATACGCTCAAGAAGACGTGAGAGTATATTCTGCTTCTCAACGCTTGCTTTATAGGAAGGCCCTCCAATCATGATTGCGCTGGATCTATAAATAGGCTCAGCTTCAACTAGGCCATTCATTTTAAGAGTTGTTCCAGTAGAGACTAAATCACATATGGCATCTGCAATGCCGATCTGGACTGTAACCTCAACAGATCCAGATACCACAACTGGTGTTGCATTGACACCCCTCTCCTTGAGTATCTTCATCATTATATTAGGATAGCTAGTAGCTATTCTCTTACCCTCAAGGCTTTCAAGGCCCTTATAGTCAAAGCCCTGTGGTACTGCTATTGATAAACGGCAGGCTGCGAATTTCAGATCTCTTAATACATCAAGAGAGTAGCCAGTCTCATCATATTCATTTCTTCCAACAATGCCGATATCTGCAACACCATCCTTGACATAGACTGGGATATCATCATCTCTGACATAGAGGAACTCAATAGGAAAGTTAGTAGCTCTTTCTCTGAGCACTCTGGATTCCTGGCCAAAGTCTATGCCACAGCCTCTTATGATGTCTAAGCTTTTTTCACTCAATCTTCCTGATTTCTGAATAGCTATTCTAAGTACGTTTTCCATTTTTCAAGCTCCCTCCGTATAAAAAAAGGCCTCCACCACGGGAGGTCTAGTTATGAAAAATCCACCACATGGCTAGTGTTACAAAACGCTATGATGATGGATGTGATGAAATCTTTTACTCATAATCAAACGTTACTCTTATCGCTAAAGTACGTCAATCACAAATATTGAAATTCTCGTTTTTTCTATTCTCAAAGCCAAACAACCAGTTGCAAAATCGCCAAACGCCCGATTATAAGTGATTTATTTCTTATATTACAGAGGATTAACAGTAAAGAGTAATAATGGGCATTGAATACAAACAAAATCATTGATGAGATACTAAAAGATACTCTCTCTTATAGAGGGAATAAAATGGTGCTGTAAGACAACATCTGCAACGCAGCTTTCAATGAGCACTATATCAATGACAGACTCAGAAG
>CAVHSB010000072.1:0-9376 GCA_963638635.1 Flexilinea sp. | reverse complement strand
GAACAACATGCTGGATATGATTTACCTATGCTGCTCTAATCTTGTAATCCCTCTCTCTGGAAGATCTTACAATCAGAAGGATATTGCTTGATGATGCTTGGTTTACCCACTGATATACCAGAAGAGCCTGTATTTGACGTTGTTTAAAAAAGGCCTACTATTTCTAGTAAGCCCTTGGGTGCTTAGAATGTTGTTTCGTCGGGATTTCTTGCAGGTGTTATACCATCTATTTCTAAGCTTGCAATCTTCTTCATATCCTCATCAGATAGCTCAAATGAGAATATATCTGTATTGCTCTCAATACGCTCTGGAGTAACACTCTTAGGAAGAGGTATATAGCCACTTTGAAGTGCATAGCGAATACATACCTGAGCTGTACTATGGTTGTACTTCATAGCTATTTCCTGCATCTCTTTGTTATTTAGTACACTGCCTGTGCCCATTGGAGAATATGCTTCAAGCATCATACCCTTAGCTCTTGAGTAATCTGCTACTTCCTTTTGATTTATGCTTGGACAGAACTTGATCTGGTTTACGACAGGCTTTATAGTTGCTGTCTCTAATATTGCATCTATATGATGAGGCCAGAAGTTAGAGAGACCTAAAGCTCTGAGCTTCCCTTCCTTATATGCCTCCTCCATAGCCTTCCAGCTTTCTTGGTCCTTATTCTTCCAATCATCTCTATACATAATCGGATTAGGCCAATGGATAAGATATAAATCTATATATTCAAGACCAAGAGCTTTAAGAGAATTCTCTATAGCCGCTTTGGTCTTTTCATAGCCATGATCTCTGTTATGAAGCTTAGTCGTAATGAAAAGCTCTTCTCTTTTAATTCCAGATTCCTTTATAAAATCAGCTATAGCTTGGCCAACGCTCTCTTCGTTTCCATAAGTAGTTGCTGTATCTATATGTCTGTAGCCGCATCTTAGAGCAGTAAGTACTGCATTGTAGGCAATTTCTCCAGAAGGGGATTGCCAGGTTCCAAATCCAATAGCAGGTATCTTAACGCCATTTGAGAGTGTGTATGTATCCTTTAAAGTGGTTATTCTTTCCATCACTTGATCTCCTTAAGAGCTATTTTAATGGAGCTCAGAGCAAACATCAATCTAGGATTTCACCTCTGATTGAGATAGTGACTACCTGCCAAGGAATGAATTTGCCGCTAGCCTTGAGTGCCTTGATTGCAGCATTCTCTAGGCCCCCACAGCATGGAACCTCCATTCTTACTACTGTAACGCTCTTGATATCATTATCTGTGATTATTCTCTCAAGCTTTTCTGAATAGTCGATATCATCAAGCTTTGGACAGCCTATGACTGTAATCTTGCCTTTCATGAAATCCTCATGAAGAGAGGCATAAGCATAAGCAGTACAATCAGCAGCTATCAATAGCTTCGCATTGTCAAAGTATGGTGCATTAGTCGGTACGAGCTTTATCTGGCATGGCCATTGTCTTAGCTCTGAGTGTCTTTTAATGTTGCTTGGTACGCTTTCATTTGTCTCCTCTCTATCAAGAGATAGTACCTTTTTCCCTGGACATCCTGTGAATCCATGTTCTGTCATCATCTTCTTTCTCCTCTTATTCTCTTCTACGGCCTTCTCATCGTATGCAGCAGCCTCTCTTTCAATGAAGGAGATAGCTCCTGTTGGACAATTAGGGAGGCAATCGCCAAACCCATCACAATAGTCATCTCTTGTAAGCTCTGCTTTGCCGTTTATAATCTCAATGGCGCCTTCGTGACATGCTGATGCACATAGTCCGCAGCCATTGCATTTCTCTTTGTCTATGTTGATTACTCTTCTGATCATGTTGTTCTCCTATATTGAGAGTATAGAGGCTTAGATATATACTTTATGTGGTATAAACAACAAAATGAGAAAATTACAATCAAAGCTATTTAAAGATATTACTGATGATGAATGGAATGAGATGGAGAATATGCTCTTCTGTGAGAGGGAATATAAGAAGGGCTCTATAATATTCCACTCTGGAGATATAGTGAACAGAATTGGCATAGTAATAAATGGTAGTGTGAATATAGAGAGAGTAGATATAGAGGGCAGGCGCAGCATAATAAGCAATGTGCCTAGACTGGGTATCTTCGGTGAGTCATATGCGCTATCTAAAGCTAAGATGATGGTCGATGCTGTTTCATCTCTTGATTCAGATATCCTTTTTATAGATATCGACATTCTGGAAAGAGAAAAGGATAAGTCCTGGGCCTATAAGCTAAGGGATGCAATGTTAAGAGTATCTGCCGAGAAGAACATTGTTCTTTCAAATAGAATATTCTGTACAAGTGCAAAGACTATAAGGGAGAAGGTCGAAAACTATCTCTCCTTTGAGGCAATAAAGAACAATAGCTATGATTTCTTCATTCCCTTTGACAGAGAAGAGCTTGCAGATTACCTAAGTGTTGATAGATCTGCACTCTCTAAGGAGCTAGGAAGGATGAAGAGAGAGGGGCTTATAGATTTCAAGAAGAACCACTTCATTTGTACATCCTTGAGAGTATGAATAGGATGAGTCTATCTGGGAATATGCGCATTAGCAGTGTTAATGCTTTGTACTGTACCCCCGCAGCTACTCTTACAGGGGGATTCTTCCTCTTTACCAGCTTCAAGGCTATTTTTGCAATTAAATCTGGAGAGCCCCCTGTCATCTCGTCATGCTCTATGACTTCAAGTGCTCTCTTATAGTAGCTGTAGTAGGGAGAGCTCTCATTGATTGCACACATCCTTTTCGCTGTGAAGCCTGTAGAGAGATCTCCTGGTTCTATTATTGATGTAGTAAGCCCAAAGGGCTTTGCCTCTATTCTGAGTGCTTCAATATAGCTTTCAAGTGCACACTTCGTTGAGCTGTATTGGGATTGATATGGAAGCGGCACTCTAGCAGCAACAGAGGAGATGGCAATAATCAAGGATCTTTTATTTCGTCTCATAATAGGAGCAGCAAGCTTTGTGAGAAGCATAGGACCAAGGTAGTTTGTCTCAAGCTGAGCTCTGACTAAAGCTAAATCGCTATCCTCAGCTGAGCCTGCAATGCCGAAGCCTGCAGCATGGATAAGAAGAGAGAAATCCCCGATTCTATCTAATACTCTCTTAATAGACTCTTCATCTGTTACATCCATTTTGAGCGTTATAAGGGTACCTCTGCCTATAGCCTCTTCTCTCTCTTCGATGTTTCTGGAAACACCATAGACTTGATAGCCGCTATTTGCTAATGCTATTGCGATAGCTTTGCCAATCCCGCTTGAGGCTCCTGTAAGGAGAGCCTTGCAGCCATATAAGAAGTTGTCTTTCATATAAGAGAGTATAGTCAACAAACCATCTAATATGTAGACTCTTTGTGATGAAGAAGATTCTTATAGTGCTATTAGCTTTATTCTTAGTGTCTTGCATGGCAGAGAAGGATAATAATATTCTCTCTGTTGCTATCTCCCAGGAGCCACCAACACTTGATGTTGTTGTAAATACATCTCTAGTGAGCAGAGTAATAGCGACTGGAAATATCTTTGAAAAGCTACTTACTACAGACTCTAATGGAGCTATTAAGCCTGAGCTTGCAGAAAGCTATAGCTTAGATAACGATAATAAGAGGCTCTCTTTTGTCCTGAAAAGAAATATCAGATTCCATGATGGAACCTATATGACAAATAGAGATGCAGCTATATCTATGAATAGATGGCTTACTATCTATAAGCCAGCATATGATATTGCAGGAGATGCATTATTTCATGAGACAGAGGATGGTATTGAGATCATAAGCGAGAATAAGCTCTCATTTCTTCCTCTTTTGATTGCAGCAGCGCCTCAATCTGCAGCTATAATGCCAGCCTCTGTAATAAAGCAATCAGAGGCTGTATCAGAATATATTGGAACTGGACCATATAAGCTAAAGAGGTGGAGCTCTGGAGAGTCTATAGTGCTTGAGAGAAATAAGGAATACTCAACAACGGAGGATAAGAATAAGGGCACTATAGATACCATCATCTATTACTTTGTAGGTGATTCTGTTACCAGGGCACTAGGAATGAAGAGCGGCCTCTATGATTTTGCAAATGATGTCATGAGCGAGGACAGAGCGCTATATAAGGATAGTGATATTGAGGTGCTTGAGGGTGGAGAGAGTGGCTCTATTGGAATAATCTTCAATAAGAGCAGAGGTATGAGTGCCGATGTGGATTTCAGACGTGCGCTATCACTGGCTATAGATCCAGAGAAGACAATGAAGGCCTGCTATGGCGAGTATGGCTGGAGATGCCATACAGACTATATGGAGCTGGAGCAAATATTCTCACTTGTTGATGAGAATCCATATAGAGGTAAGGATATTGAGAAGTCGAGGCTATATTTAGATAGAAGCGGTTACAATGGCGAGACTATTAGAATATTGACCTCTAATACCTCTAACCTTGATAAGATGGCTATAGCTGTCTCTGATGATCTTGAAAGTGCAGGAATAAGTACAGAGCTTATAATTCTGGATTGGGCTTCAATGATGGAAAGACGAATGAATAAGGATGACTGGGATATTTTAATATCTGCATATACCTCAGTGCCTCTTCCTCAAATGAAGCTATATCTATCACCTGACTATCCTGGATGGATAGAGGATGATGCAGATATTCTCAAAGAGATGAATGATAAAACACTTGATGAGTGCATTGAGCTATGGAGAGTAGCTCAAAATAGGTTTTGGAATAGCGTTCCGCTTCTTGTTCCAGGTCACTATCTGACATCCTATGCGAAGAATAAGAGAGTCAAAGATGTTATAGTTAATGGTGGCTTCTATTTCTGGAATGCATCAAAGGAAAGCAGGCATTGAGAAGGATCATTCTTACTAGAATATTATCTATAGCATTGACTCTTGTTATCTCATCTTTCTGTATTTTCTATGCATCGAGCAAGGCTGAAGGAGATAGCAAGGCTTTTATATATAGCGAGGATAGCTCTATTGAAGCAGTAGAAGCAGATGAGAATCTGTTTTCACGCTATTTGTCCTTTCTCTCTTCATTCTTCTCCTTTGATTGGGGTAATGATATATCTGGAAAGGATATTAAAAGCATTATCAAGACACGCTCTCCTCTTACTATAGAGCTTGCAATAATGTCGACGCTATTATCACTTGCTATAGCGTTTCCTTTGTCTTTTAATGCAGCTAAGAATAAGGGAGGAATAGCAGAGAGGCTATTGTCGCTAATTTCTTCGATATCTCTATCTCTACCATCCTTTCTTATTGCAATATTACTCTCTTTGATATTCGGCCTCCTTTTGAGGCTATTTCCCGTAGCAGGGTATGTACCATTAAGTGATGGAGTGCTTAGAAATATCAGATCATTGTTCTTGCCAGCTCTTACGCTATCACTATCGCATATGGCAATCTTTCTGAGATTGTTCCTAGTATCCTTCAGAGAGAATCTTAAGAGCGAGTATGTATTCTGTGCTAAGGCCTGGGGCCTTAGTGATAAAGAGGTAATAGCAAGGGAGATTCTGAAGCCATCTATATCTGTAATAGCTTCGATTGTCATGCAAGGCCTTGCATCTGGGATTGCTGGATCTGCGGTTGTTGAGAGCGTATTCGCACTTCCTGGACTAGGCTCGTTGATGCTTAGCTCTGCGCTTAAGAGAGATGTTCATATGCTTGGCTATATGCTTCTTGCGCTTACCTTCTTCGTTTCAATCATATATATAATTTCAGAGGTGACTCTGTATCTATCAGATCCAAGAGAGGGGGTATATGCGTAAGGTCAGAGTCTCCTTAATGATCATATTTCTAATGATAGTCCTCTCTTTCATATTTGCAGGATACGGAGAGATAAATCTCGATAATAGACTATCACCTCCATCAGCTATATATATATTCGGAACTGATTCCTTTGGGAGAGCTCTGCTTCCACGCATATGCTATGGACTTCTGGTGTCTCTATCAATTGGAGGCTCTGCATCAACAATCACTATAGCAATATCACTCGCTATAGCCTTCTTGCTTGTTAAGGCTGGCTATAAGCTAAGAGTGTTCATTCTCTCATTTCTCGATAGCATCAAGGTCATTCCTTCAATAATCCTTGCATTGTTCTTAGCGGCAATAGCAGGTAATGGTGCTATCAATGTTATATTCGTACTGGTCTTGGCATTTGTATCAAATGCGACTAGAACGGAATATGCATCCATGAAGAGCATATATAGGATGGAATATATTGAGGCTGAGTACTCTATAGGATCTGGAGAGGCGAGGTTGTTCTTCTCTCACATTCTGAAGGCTATGGCTCCATATATAAAGGAAGAGTGGATATCTCTTCTTTTATCCTCTGTCTTGATTGAGTCATCTCTATCGTTTTTAGGTTCTGGTGTTAAAGCCAACACCCCATCAATTGGAGCAATACTCCAGGAAGCTAGACCATATATTCTAACATCTCCATATATGATCATTATCCCATCTCTTGTTCTTATTTTATTATCCGTATCTCTATTGATGCTCTCTGAGGGACTAAGTGAGCTTGACTCTGCCTCTCATAGAGCGTAGAAGCGTAAGCTTATCGGCATAGCCAAGATCTCCGCCAATAGGAAGCCCTGATGCAAGCCTTGTGATTGTTATATCCTTACCTTCAAAGAGTCTCTTTATATATAGAGCAGTAGTATCGCCTTCTTCTGTTGGGTTTGTAGCGATAATTATTTCCTTAAAGGATCCCTTTTCAACCCTTTCCTTCAATGTGTGAAAGGATAGCTTATCCGGGCCAATACCATTTAGAGGATTTATAGCACCTCCAAGTACGTGAAAGAGACCATTATAGGCACCTGAATTAGATATCGTAAGAACATCCTGAGGTTCCTCTACAATACATAGAAGTGCTCTATCTCTGTTCTTTGATGAGCAATACTCACATTCATCTCCCTCTGTGTATGCTCCGCATATAGGGCATGGATGTATCTTGTCCTTTATCTCAGCTATCGCACTTGAAAGTGCATCGTTGTAATCTTTCTCACTCTTGATAAGATAGTAGGCTATGCGTGTAGCAGACTTCGAGCCCATTCCAGGAAGCTTCTTCAAAAGCCTCGTAAGCTCATCGAGAGTTGTCATGCCTTAAGCCCCAATGACTCAGCCTGGCGCTTTGTATATGCTTCGACCTCACGTCTGATCTTATCGCCAGCATCATTCATTGCAGATGTGATAAGCACCTCAAGAGTGTTCTTCTCATTCTTATCGATTACTACATCATTGATATTGATTGATAGTACCTTGAAGTTTCCATTGAGTGTTACTTCAACAAGACCTGCACCTGCAGAGCCTGTAGCAGTAAGCTTCTCAATCTCATCCTTCACCATCTTCATCCTGGACTCTATCGTCCCCATCTGTTTCATTAGCTCGAACGGGTTTATATTCATTTTCCTTCCTCTCCTTAGGTATATCTTCTTTATGGATTATCACATTGCCGCCAAAGATATTCTTAAGTCTCTCCATATTCTCAGAAATCTCTTCAACTTCCTTGCTCTCTTCTGTCTTTAAGATGACCTTATAGTCTTTGCCGGTAATCTCTTTAAGCGCAGAACTGAATATAGGTGCGCTGTCCTTTACGCTTTTATAAATCAATACGCCATTGATTGAGATTGTTACGACGCCGTTTTCTTCCTTGATGCTTTTTATCGAACTTGCAGCTCTTTCCTCTGTTCTGTTCTCTCTTTCCTTGAATTTATCTCTTAAAAGAGGAGCTATAGAGCTATCAACAGGGATTGAAGCATCTATTGTCTCTGATTGCTCCGTCTCGGCTTTAATCTCTATTGGCCTTATATTTTCAGTTTTTTTTTCTGCTGCAGCAGGAATAGAAGCAGCTTCTATGACCTTTGGTGCTACTTTGCTTTTGATTACGACATCGCCTCTGATGATTCCATCCTTCATATCCTCAAGCTTTTTAAGAAGCGTATTCTGGCTAACTAAGGATGGAAGAGAGGATAATCTTGAGAACAATAGCTCAACCTCAAAGCGTGGAGATATTGTATATCTGATATCCTTAAACAGATTGATGAACGCCTTTAGCGCAGTTTCAAGCTGCTCCTTTGTCAGTGCCTCTACCAGGTCCTTTGGAATATCATTCTCGACAACTGCAAGCAAATCTGATCTTCTTATTCCGCTCTTATAAAGCATAAGAGTTCTGAAGAATTCTGCCGAGTCCTTTATTATTCTCTCAGCTGATACTCCGTTATCAAAGAGTGCAGTAAGCTTCTCTAGTGTGGCTTTATCATCATTTGCTATAGCACTTCTGACTATATCCGCAATTGTGGAGAAGCCAGCAAGATTGAGTCTCTCTTTGATTTTATCGAGTGTTATATGATCTGATGAGAAGGCAGCAACCTGGTCAAATAGGGTATATGCATCACGCATTGATCCTGTTGCTTCCTTGCTTATCCAGAAGAGAGCATCCTCATCTGCCTCTATACCAAGATCCTCAGCAGCGCTCTTCAAGCACTTCATGATCAAATCCTGGCCTATGAGCTGGAATCTGAATTGCTGACATCTTGATCTTATTGTTGCAGGTACCTTCTGAAGCTCTGTAGTTGCGAATATGAAGATAATATACTCTGGAGGCTCCTCAATAGTCTTCAAAAGCGCATTGAAGGCGGAGGTTGAGAGCATATGCACTTCGTCTATGATATATATCTTGTATCTGGAGCTCTGAGGAGGGAAGAGAACCTCTTCCTTTATAGCTCTTATATCATTTACAGATGTATTTGAAGCGCCATCTATTTCAATGACATCAGTGCTTGAGCCCTCTGCTATCTCCTTGCATGATTCACATACACCACATGGATGAGCAGTTGGACCCTTTTCGCAATTGAGAGCCTTGGCAAGAAGTCTTGCAGAGCTGGTCTTACCAACGCCTCTTGGCCCAGAGAATAGATAGGCATGAGCTATTCTGCCTTCCTTGATTGCATTCTCTAGAGTTGAAACAACGAACTCTTGTCCGACAAGAGTCTCAAAGTTCTGAGGTCTTTTTCTTGTAGCTGTTACTTCGTAAGCCATTTTCTCTCCGGATTATAATATAACATAGATTGATTTTGACAAGAAGAACTCCAGAAAAGAAAACAGCAGCAAATGGTCCGGGTCACATACAAATTCCTCTGACCGTTGCTACATTCCTGTCCTGGCGGGGTTGGGAGGCATGCATTGCCTGGTATCTGCTGCTGATAGAGAAGGGAGAGAGTTGCACGCTCCTAGTTGCTGTTCTTTCTCTTTTGACTATCATTAAATAACATTTTATTAAGCTTCTGACAAGAGTTGATGCGATAAATCATCCCTCATTGATTATTAAATCAAGCTTCTCTTCATCTATGACTTTAATATGGCTTCCGCTTCTTTTTATGATAGCCATATCTG
>CAVHSB010000071.1:7418-9649 GCA_963638635.1 Flexilinea sp. | reverse complement strand
GAGCTGGATATAAGGCAGAGCTTGCAAGAATAAACAGCTCATCAGGACTTACTCATCCTTGGAAAAAGGGGCCAGCACCAGATACCTATATCGAGGATGCTATGGCTGCTATAAAGAAGCTTCTAGAAGAAGCATCAATCTAAATAAATCAAGAGGCAGTCATCTGCCTCTTTTCTGAAACTATGAAGACACTCAAAGAGAAATTACAATACAACCACAAAAGGGGAGAGATCATTCTCTCAACAGTTTCTGGCGTAGCTACAACTAAGCCAGAGCTCGTACGTCTATTTGATAAGAACATTACTGCAGTAGATATAATCACAACCAAGAGCTTCCAGGTTACTCCTAATAATGGAAACAGAGAGCCTATAGTATGCTCTCCGTCAGCTGGTAACTTCGGAAACTCTGTTGGCCTCAGAAACCCTGGAATGGATGCAGCTTATCCTGAGCTATTAGCAATCAGAGAAGATGGAATGAGGGCGTATCTCAATGTAAGTGTATCTGCGTCTAATCCTGAGGATTTCATTACGCTCATAAAGCGCTTTGATTCTATTGCAGATTCTATTGAGCTTAATTTCTCATGTCCTCATGCTGCGGCTGGCTTTGGCGCTTCAATTGGATCTGATATAAACATCGCAAGAAGCTATGTAGAGAAAATTGTAGCTGAAACAAAAAACAGAAGAGCTTTATTGATCATCAAGCTTACTCCTAATGTAGATAACATAGGTGCTATCGCCAAGGCTGTAATCGATGCCGGAGCTGATGGTGTTGCTGCTATAAATACAGTCGGTCCTAAGCTCTATTTAGAAAAGAACAGCGGCCTTCCTATCCTCAATAATAAAGTCGGAGGAAAGGGAGGTGCTTCTGGTGAGTGGGTCAGAGAAAGAGCCATAGAGTGCATTAGGGAGATAAGAGCTGCTATAGGCGATGAGCCCATAATTCTCGGTATGGGCGGCGTGACAAGAGGTGAGGATGCTAAGGCCATGATAGAAGCTGGTGCCGATTCAGTAGGTATAGGCTCTGCACTATCACGCGTTGAGCCATCAAAGTGGAATACTTATTTTAAGCATATAAAGAATGGCGAAGCTGTTGATTCACTTCTTCTTAATGAGAATATTCTTGAATATAAGAAGCATAAGGTAGTATCTGTAGCATTTCCTGAGAAGGACATAATGCTATTGGAGCTTGATGGAGCCTTGGATTGCAAGCCTGGTGAGTTTGCATTCTTATTTGTTCCAGGAAAGGGTGAGAAGCCCTTCAGCATCGCAAGGAATAAGCCTCTTACATTCCTTATTAAAAGGAGAGGCCAGTTCACAGCCGATCTCTTTGAACTCAAGACAGGTGATGATATTTTCCTAAGAGGGCTATATGGCAAGAGCATTGAGCTTAAATACAGCAGGAATGTGCTTCTATTAGCTGGAGGCTCAGGTGTTGCTGTACTGCCTCTGCTTGCGGAGCGCTTAGCGCCTCTTGGTGTTTCTTTGGATATCAGAGTAGGTGTTGTCAATAAATCAAATGGTAAGGATCCTCTTGAGGATGTTCTTGAGACCTATGGCTCATATATGTCAGTTGCAGATGAAGGAAAGCCTGGAAGAGTTTTAGATACTCTTACAGATGCTACACTGAAGGAAGATCTCAAGGCGTATATAGTAGGGCCTGGCAAGATGATGGAGGCTGCTGCAAAGAGGCTTACTTCTCTAGGACTCTCCTCTGACGATATCTATATGTCAATGGAAAAGAATACTATGTGCGGAATCGGTATGTGCGGTGAGTGTGTATGCGCAGGAAAGCTCCCATGTAAGGAAGGAACCTTCTTCACATACTCAGAGCTTTTGAAGAATGGAGTTTCTCTATGATAGATCCTCATGTGCATTTAAGGGATTGGAAGCAAAGCGATAAGGAAACCATAGCTCATGGCTTAGCGGTTGCCAAGAAGGCTGGCTTCACAGCTCTTTTTGATATGCCCAATACAGATCCAGCTCTTACTAGACGAGATATTATTGTCCAAAGGCTTGCAGATGGGCTTGAGGCGGCAAAGAATATAAAGGATATAAGCTATAGAGTATATGCAGGGCTTACCAAGGATAGCAATCAGATCAAAGAGGTTGTCTCTGCATATAATGAGCTATTTCCTTTAGTTGTTGGGCTAAAGCTTTTTGCAGGAAACAGCACTGGCAATATGGGAATTGTAGCTATTAAAGACCAGGAGAATATCTTCAAGACTCTTACAG
>CAVHSB010000071.1:0-7408 GCA_963638635.1 Flexilinea sp. | reverse complement strand
GAAGGTGTAGTGGTTGTACACGCAGAGAAGGAAGCTCTATTAAAGCCTGAGCTATACAAAAAGGGGGAGTTTGATACTCACTCTGATGCAAGGCCTAAGGAGGCTGAGATAGAGTCTGTAAGAGACATATTGTCTATTGCAAGGGAGAGTGGCTTCAAAGGAACAGTGCATATTGCTCATGTATCAACAAAGGGTGCATTAGAGCTTATAAAGGAAGCAAAGGTTAACGGAGAGAAGGTTACTATGGGAGTGACTCCTCACCATGCACTTCTTACTAGAGAGGATGCTAGGGAGAAGGATAGATATCTTAAGATGAATCCACCTCTTAGAGATAAAGAGGATAGGGATGCAATCTTCACTTCTCTTCTTGATGGAAGTGCAGACTGGATTGAATCGGATCATGCACCACATACCTTAGAGAATAAGGAGAATGGGGCATCTGGTATTCCAGGCTTTGTAGGCATGTTGCTATTGCTCCAGAGACTAAGAGAGAACGGGGCAAAAGAGGAGCATCTCAAGGAGCTCTATGGCCTTAATGCTATTAAGGTATTTAAGCTTGAAGAAGAGTCTGTAATTCTTCCTAGATATCCAAAGAAGAGGATTGCACAGATAGAGTTTGAGTATCCTTTTAATCCTTATAAGGGGATGTATTATTGATATATCAAACCAGATTGTAAGGAGTATAGGTTGAAATATCCAAGGCATAGAGCATTCATCAGTGAGCTAGTGTCATTCGGGTTCAAGAAATAGTCAAACAAAAAGGCCGCAAACCAATGCGACCTTTTCCATTAAAAAGCAAACAGCTTATTTCTCTGCAGCACCAGCCTGTGCAAGTGTGATAGAAGCTGTAACAACGATATCCTCTACAGAGCAGCCTCTTGATAGGTCAGATACCGGCTTAGCAAAGCCCTGAAGAATAGGACCATAAGCCTCTGCACCAGCAAGGCGCTGTACAAGCTTGTAGCCAATGTTTCCAGCCTGTAGGTCAGGGAAGATAAGGGTATTAGCATGTCCTGCTACTGTTGAGCCTGGAGCCTTCTGTGCAGCAACTGATTCAACGATAGATGCATCAAGCTGAAGCTCTCCGTCAACCTTGAGATCAGGACACTTAGCCTTAACAAGCTCTGTTGCCTGAGTTACCTTGTCAACTAGGTCTCCCTTAGCAGATCCCTTTGTTGAGTATGAAAGAAGAGCAACTACTGGCTCAGCTTCCAAGAATACTCTGCAGCTTTCTGCTGAAGCCTCTGCAATTTCTGCAAGCTGCTCAGCTGTTGGGTTAGGGATAGTTGCACAGTCAGCGAAGATGAATGAGCCATTAACGCCATATTGTGTCTTATCTGTAGCCATTACGAAGCATGAGGATGCGCTCTTGATGCCCGGCTTACACTTGATGATATTGAAGCAAGCTCTAAGTACATTGCCTGTTGTAGACTCTGCACCAGCAACCATTGCATCTGCATATCCAAGATGTACAAGCATAGCACCCCATCTGAGCTGGTCTACGATATCGAGTCTAGCCTGCTCAATAGTCATTCCCTTATGCTTTCTCATTTCATAATATTCTGTTGCGAATTCTTCTTTCTTTCCGCACTTCTCTGGATCAGAGATTGCGATGCCTGTTAGGTCTACGCCGATTTCAGAAGCAAATGCTCTTACCTTCTCTTCGCATCCAACAAGTGTTACAGAAGCAGCAAGACCCTCATCTAAGATCTTTCTTGCAGCACATACTGTTCTCTTTTCAAGGCCTTCAGCTAAAACAAGACGCTTGTTAGCTTTCTTTGCAAGACCCTTCATTTTCTCAGCAAATGTCATTTTGATAATTCTCCTATAAAGAATCTGAATTTATACTAAGTTTATACCCATAGTTATTTTTGTTAAAGATAGAGATTCTTCTTTTTAAATAATCCGCCTTGCTTTAAGTATGCATTAAAGGCTATTCTTTACCCATGAAGATCGGAGTTTATGGGCTTGGTCGATTTGGCTCTTTCTGGGCTGCGACTTTAGCTAAAACAGGTGCTGAGGTTGTCTCTTATTCCCGCTCTAGCCATAAGATGCCAGAGGGTGTAAGGCTGGCAAGCGAAGATGAGGTTCTCTCATCGCCATATATCTTTTTCTGCGTTGCTATATCGAGCTTTGAAGAGGTTCTCAAAAGAGTTGGTAGTAGGATATCTAATGATTCTGTAGTAATGGATACATGCTCTGTTAAGACATATCCTGCAAAGTGGATGAAAGAGAATATAAGAGGTGATGTATACAAGATTGCTACGCACCCGATGTTCGGCCCTGATTCTGGCCGCTATGGCGTTGCTGGGCTTCCAGTTGTCATGTGTCCTGTATCTGAAATAGATGAAAGATATGAAAGAGTTAGATTGCTTTTTTTAGATATGGGACTCAAGGTGCTTGAAATGAGCGAGAGAGAGCATGATGAGGAGGCTGCATATTCACAGGGCGTTACCCACTTTGTTGGCAGAGTCCTTGACGAGATGAAACTTGAGCCAACAGAGATAGCAACTCAAGGCTATAAGTCATTGATGACAATCGCAGAGCAGACCTGCAATGACCCATTGCAACTCTTCTATGATCTTCAGCGCTACAATCCATATGCAAAGGAAATGAGACTTTCTCTTCAAGTCGCTATTGAGAAGGTTCTCAATAGACTTGCCAAAGAGGAAGATAAGCTTTGAACGTTTTTGTTTACACACTTGGATGCAGATTGAACCAGGCTGAGAGTGAGGCTATTGCTGATTCATTCAAGAAGGCTGGCTACAATATTGTTGGAGAAAGAGATCCGCATGATATCGTAATCGTTAATACATGCACTGTTACGACTAAGGCAGAGCAGAAGGCTCGTCGCATGATAAGGCTTCTTTCTGTTTCATCTGAAGCAATTATAGTAACTGGCTGCTATGCAGAGCTTGCAAGAGCAGAGCTGGCTACTATTGCAGATAATGTCGTAATTTTCTCACTCAAGGAAAAGGCCGCTATATTGGATCTCCCTGAGCATATAAAGAAGAATGTTGGAAAGGGTCTTTCTGTCTATGAGGCGACAGCAGCCTTTGTAAAGGAAGAGAGAAGTGTATTTGACTTTGATCCATCTTCATTCTCATATCACTCAAGAGCATACCTTAAGATACAGGATGGCTGTGATAACAGCTGTGGCTATTGCAGAACCTCTATAGCTAGAGGAAAATCAGTCTTTTTAGATGAGGATGAGGTAGTACTCAGAGCTAAAAGGCTGGAGCATCTAGGCTTCCATGAGATAATGCTTACAGGCGTTAATCTTACTAATTACAATCATGCTGGAAATGGACTTGGAGGACTACTTGAAAAGCTTTTGGCCAATCTAGGACAGGATATAAGAATAAGACTCAGCTCAATGGAACCTGATCATGTAGATGATAGAGTGTTGAATGCTATCAAGGATCCAAGGCTTCAGCCTCATTTCCATATTCCCATCCAGAGTGCATCACCAAAGGTGTTGAAGATAGTAAACAGACATTACTCAATAGATCATGTCAGATATATTATAGAGAAGCTCAGAGAATATAAGGATGATCCATTCATAGCCTGCGATATTATAGCGGGGCTTCCAGGGGAGGAGGAAGAGGATTTTCTTCTCACCTATGACTTTCTCAAGGAGAATAGATTTGCAGCAATGCATGTATTCCCGTATTCTCCACGTCCAAACACTGCACTCTATAATTCCCGATTAAAGCCTGAAGAGCGAATAAGAGATGAGAGAGCATTGAAGCTCAGAGAGCTATCTGATGCGATGTCGAGGGAATATATAGATCGCCAGCTTGGAAAGACTGTAGAGATTCTAGTTGAAGGCAAGAAGCTCGATGAGGGAACTACTGGAAACTATCTGAAAGCAAGGATTTCTAATGATAAAAACCTCCCACTTAAGGAAGGAGGTCTTTATAAAGGCATTATAGCTTCAATCAATCCTATTGTGGTTTCTGTCTGATAGATATCTTTTGCTCCTGTGTTGTTACTCTGGAGTATGGTGGGATATCTGTCTTAATCCATGCACTGGATGCAATAGTCGAATGCTCTCCTATTTTGATATCTCCAAGGATTGAAGCATTTGAATATACTGTTACATAATCCTCAAGCGTCGGATGGCGCTTAGCCCCCTTTAAGAGTGCTCCGCAGCCGTCTTTGGGGAACGATAGAGCTCCAAGCGTAACGCCTTGATAGAGCTTTACGTGGTTTCCTATCACAGTTGTCTCTCCGATTACCACTCCAGTTCCATGGTCAATGAAGAAGCTTTCGCCTATAGTTGCTCCTGGATGTATATCAATACCTGTTTGGCTATGAACAATCTCATTCATCATTCTTGGAATGAGAGGAATATCCATCTCATATATCAGATGTGCAATCCTATGTACAGCTAAGGCCTTTATAGCAGGGTAGCATAGTATAACCTCATGTATGCTCTTAGCTGCGGGGTCTCCCTCATAGCCAGCCTCAGCATCAAGCTTCAGCATAGCCCTGATGTCTCCAAGTCTGGAGAGAATCTTATCTGTTGTATCCTTAGCCTTAGCTCTTAAAAGCCTTTCTCCTTCTTTTTCTCTCTCATACGCAAGAGAGAGATAGATAGACTCATAGAGGAGATTTGCAGAGATCTCAAGATGCATAGCAACAATATTCCTGAGACTCTCATTATCTTTTATTCCAGCATGTCCTGGAAAAAATAATGATACGAGCTCATCTTCCATTTTCTTTATGTCTCTCATAGATGGAAGTGGGTTCGTACCATGCTTATATATATTTGCTTTGGATCTAGCAAATGAATCCAGATAGCTATCTAAATAATCTGAACAGTCATATCTCATAAGAAGAAAAATATCACTTCTTATATTCTTTGCCTATTCTTCTCTGTTGTTTCTTTTAGCTACAAGCTTCTCTTTTTCCGGGTAAATGTATTTAGCAGCAACAATGGCAACGACAATCTTTATCAAATCTCCAGGAATGAATGGAACAAAGCCTGCCATCAAGCCCTTCTGTATTGTCATATGTCTTGTATATACAAGGTATCCAACACCGATTGTATATATAACAGCTTCCATAACTAGTATTGCTATAATGCTTCTGATGGTGCTCTTATGATCCTTCTTTACAACAAGCGCACCAAGAAGAGCTGCTAAAGGCATTGAGAATAGGAAGCCTCCAGTTGGCCCAAGAAGTGCTGCAATACCACCTCCTGATGTGAATATTGGAAGACCTATCGCTCCTAAGAGGATATATAGTGCAACAGAAAGAAATGCTCCTGATGGATTTAAGAGCAATGCTGCTAGGAAGACAAATAGAGTCTGAAGAGTGATTGGAACTGGAACCATAGGAATCTTGATAAAGGTTCCAGCTGCTATCAAAGCTGTAAATAGTGGGACTAATAAATACATTAGTAAACCTCCGAACTCCTTGAAGTTTACATATACTATAACTATTAGTCAATCAAATAAAAGGGAAGAATCCTATTTTGCTCCCGCAATGCTTGCGGTCCCCTTAGAGCTACTTTAGGAACTCTTCCCATAAAATCTACTAGCATTAAAAATATGAAAATGAAACTAAAAATTAAAAAAATTTCATAAAGTTTATTATTATGGTTATAAATATTGGATATATAAGTAATTATGTAATACAACTATTGGGGGCACATCAAAAAGACTTTGATGTTTACCTTTTTTAGCCATATGTTTACAATTTCACTATGAGCGTTAAAAGTGATGTTCTTAGATTCCTTTTGGAGTCAAATGGAGAATATATCAGCGGTGAGTCTATGGCTCTAAGGCTTGATGTCAGCCGCATGAGCGTATGCAAGGCTGTGCAGAGTTTGATACAGGATGGCTATGAAATCGCATCTTCAAAGCGTCTTGGATACAGAATGGAGTGCCATGATGTCTTATCTGGGGAGACTATAAGACAATACCTGGATGAGAATATAGGCATATATTTCTATAAGGAAACAGATTCTACAAATAACAGAGCTAAGGAGCTTGCAATAAAGGGAGAGAAAACACCATTTGTGGTTGTAGCTGAAAGACAAAGCGGAGGAAAGGGCAGACTAGGCCGTTCCTTCTCATCTCCTGTTGGTGGGCTATATTTCTCAATA
The DNA here is from genome assembly GCA_963638635.1 of Flexilinea sp. Lineage (GTDB taxonomy): Bacteria > Spirochaetota > Spirochaetia > Sphaerochaetales > Sphaerochaetaceae > Ornithospirochaeta. Next base: position 1,293 of record CAVHSB010000071.1, on the reverse strand, counting down.
TGCTTATCTGGTAAGGATGTTCCTGATGTGGATCTCATAACAACCTCTGCTTCTCTTGCTGTTGCTAAGACCATTGAGGGCATTACAGGAAAGGATGTGAAGATAAAATGGGTAAATGATCTCTATCTAGATGGCAAGAAGTTCACTGGAATACTTACAGAGGGAATAGTCAACCTGGAAGAGGGAGGGCTTGATAAGGCTGTAATCGGAATTGGCATCAACTATGAGGTTCCGCTATCCTCGTATCCTGAAGAGCTATTGCCTATTGTTACTTCTTTATATCCAGATGGAGATGCTCCTGCTTCCAGAGCTGAGGTCATTGCAAAATGCACTAAGGCTGTTATAGATATACAGAGAGAAGAATATCTAGAAGAATATAGAAAGAGGTGCTTCATACTTGGGCGTAGTCTCTTTGTAATGAAAGCTGGAGAAAGAAGAGAAGCTATTGCTGAGGCGATAGATGATAAGGGGCATTTAGTAGTAAAGTATGAGGACGGAAGGGAAGAGGCACTTTCTTCTGGAGAAGTCTCTTTAAAGCTATAGCGCTTTGACTCTATTTCTAATAAGATTGATTTGAGGTAAAAATGCTTAATACTCTTAAGAATGCCTGGAAAGAGGCTATTGAAAAAGAATTGAAGGAATATCTAGGCTCGGATGATATTCAGAGTCTTACAATCGGTGTACCACCAAAGGCTGATATGGGAGATGCTGCATTTCCTATGTTCCCATATTCAAAGACAGCAAGAAAAGCTCCTGCAATGATTGCAGAGGATATAAAGAAGAGGCTTGAGGAGAAAGAGCATCCAGCAGGAATCATCTCTACATCTGGACCATATATCAACATAACGTTTGATCTCTCATCAATGTCTGACTCTTTATTTCAAGAGGTTGAGAGCAAGGGCAGTGACTATGGAAGGAGCGATACTCTAAAGGGCAAGAGAATGATGGTAGAATTCTCATGTCCTAATACTAATAAGCCACTTCACCTTGGCCACATGAGAAATGATAGTCTTGGGCAATCTGTTTCTGAGCTGTTGAAGAGCCAGAATGCAGAGGTAAAAAAGGTTAATCTCATAAACAACAGAGGCGTTCATATTTGTAAGAGCATGCTTGCATATAAGAAATTCGGAAATGGTGAGACCCCAGAATCAACAGGAGAGAAGGGCGACCATTTTGTAGGGCGCTACTATGTTAGATTCGCAACCTGGGAAAAGGAGGTTGAGAATGCTAAGAATGAGAATCCAGATATCGTAAATGATCCATCCTTTGTAGATCCAGATAGCGAGGCACAGA
>CAVHSB010000070.1:959-9771 GCA_963638635.1 Flexilinea sp. | reverse complement strand
CCTTACAGGATGGAGCATTCGGATCTGCTGTAATGAATGCTGTCATAAGCGCAGCTGAAAGAAATAAAGAATTGGAGAAATAGGAGAATATACAATGATTGATACAAAAGAACTCAAATCAAGACATGATGAGATTGCAGCTAATATCAAGAACAGATATATGAATGTGGACCTTGATGCAATCATCGCTCTTCAGGATAAGAGATATGAGCTACTTCAGAGTGCAGAAGCACTAAGAGCCAAAAGAAACGAAACAGCTCAGAAGATGAAGGGCAAGCTTGATCCTGAGACTAGAGCTAAATACATCGAAGAAGGAAAGAAGATCAAGGAGGAGCTTCAGGAGGTTGAGGAGAAGCTCACAGAGGCTGATGCTAAATTCGCAGAGGCAGCTAGAACGATTCCTAACTATGCATCTCCTAAGGCACCGATTGGAAAGGAAGATAAGGATAGCCTAGCTATAAAGTTCTCAGGAGAGCCTACTAAATTCAACTTCAAGGCTAAAGACCATGTAGAGCTTGGTGAGGAGCTCGATATATTGGACTTCGACAGCGGTGCTAAGGTTGCTGGTCAGAAGTTCTACTATATTAAGAAAAAGGGTGTAATACTTCAGATGGCGCTAGAGCGCTATGCAATGGATATCGTAATAAAGCATGGCTTCACACCTTTCATTACTCCAGATGTTGCTAAGGAAGAGATTCTCAATGGTATTGGCTTCAATCCAAGAGGCGCTGAATCAAACATCTACACAATCGAAGGAACAGGAACATGCCTTGTTGGAACTGCAGAGATTACACTCGGAGGCTACTACAGCAACATGATTCTCAATAAGAGTGATCTACCTATTAAGATGACAGGTCTCTCACATTGCTTCAGACGTGAGGCTGGCGGTGCGGGGCAATATTCAAAGGGACTATACAGGGTACATCAATTCTCAAAGCTTGAGATGTTCATCTATTGTCTTCCTGAAGAGAGCGAAAGCTACCATGAGAAACTACTTTCAATTGAGGAAGAGATATTCTCAGGTCTTGGACTTCCATACAGAGTAGTAGATACAGCAACAGGAGACCTTGGAGCCCCTGCTTACAGAAAGTTCGATATCGAAGCTTGGATGCCAGGCAGAGGCGATGAAGGCGAATATGGAGAGGTAACAAGCACATCGAATTGCACAGACTATCAAGCTAGAAGCCTCAACATCAGATATAGAGACGATGATGGAAAGATCAAGTTCGTACATATGCTCAATGGTACAGCTGTAGCTCTTTCAAGAGCTATTGTTGCTATCCTTGAGAACTACCAGAATGAGGATGGATCTATAACAATTCCACCTGCTCTTGTTCCATATTGCGGCTTTGACAAGATAACAAAATAAGGAGTGAATATGAAAAAAAGCGCTCTGATTACAGATTTTTATGAGCTAACAATGATGCAAGGCTATTTTCTTGAGAACCATAACCCAAGAGTAGTCTTCGACATGTTCTATAGAAACAATCCCTTCCAGGGGGGCTATACAATCTTCACAGGGCTTGAGGAGCTTCTTGATAAGCTTGAGGGGCTTTGCTTCTCAGAAGAGGATATAGAATACCTAAGAACACTTAAATTTGATGAGCGCTTTCTTACATATCTTTCAACATATCACTTCACTGGCGACATATATGCATTCGAGGAAGGAACACCAGCCTTTCCTGGAGAGCCTCTTATAAGAGTTGAGACATCCTTAATCGATGCTCAGCTCATAGAATCCCTTCTTCTCAATACAGTCAATTTCCAGACTCTTATTGCAACCAAGGCCAATAGAATGGTATTTGCAACCAAAGGACGAGGTGCAATAATGGAGTTCGGGCTCAGAAGAGCGCAGGGAGAGGATGGAGCACATAGCGCAGCTAGAGCCTCATACATAGGCGGCACAAAGGTCACAAGCGATACCTATGCAGGAAAGCTCTATGGGATTCCAGTATCTGGCACAATGGCTCATTCATGGATTATGAGCTTTGAATCAGAGGAGATTGCATTCAGAAGATTCTCTGAAATCTATCCAGATAATTGCATATTCCTAATTGATACCTACGATGTACTTGGATCTGGTATCGAAGCTGCAATCAAGGTAGGACTCGAGATGAAGGAAAAGGGAAAGAGAATCGGAGTTAGAATCGACTCAGGAGACCTCTCATACCTTACAAAGGAAGTAAGAGCAAAGCTTGATAACGCAGGACTTACAGACGCAACCATATGCGTATCAAACGATCTTACCGAAGATATCATCTCAACCTTAATCAACGATGGAGCGCCAATAGATAGCTGGGGAATAGGCACTCATCTAGTTACAGGAGGCTCTCAGGCATCCCTCAATGGCGTATATAAGCTTGCAGCACAGGAAGAGAACGGTAGGCTTGAGCCGAAGATGAAGATATCTAATAGCTATGAAAAGACAACAAATCCTGGAAGAAAGCAGGTCTACAGATTCTTTGACAGAAATGGAAATGCACTTGCAGATCTTCTCGCTCTTGATGAAGAGAATATCGAAATGGGAAGGACATATACCTTCTATCATCCATTCTCAACTCAGGATCTATTTCATATGAAGGCAAGTCAATATGCATCCATCAAGCCTCTTCTTGAGAAGAAGATGGAAAATGGAAAGAGAATTACCCCATCCCCTGCTCTTCCTGAAATACAGAAGAGAGCAGCTGAGCTTATCTCTCATTTTGATAAATCCTATAAGCGTCAGATCAATCCTCATATCTACAAGGTATCACTATCAGAAAAGCTGAGAAGCCTAAAGACAGATATGATCATCGAAACAAGAAGAAAGGAAGATAAATAGCTATATCTTCCAATTCTTCTGAAGAGAGAAGAAGTCGGTCTTCTGAATGTTGACCTGCTTCTTCTTCACTTCATTCTGAAGTATTTCCTTATCAACATAGGGCTTCCATTTCTCGATTACGTTCTTACCAGCTATACGTCTTATTGAGAGCGCCTTAGTATAGAATCTATTCATCCCATCACATTCGCTTCTATTCTCTATAATCGATATTCTATTTGGAAACTGCACAGCCAATGCTCTCAGTGTGACTATGGAATAGCCAAAGAGGAAGCATCTTGTCCCAAAATCAAGCGCCTGATAGAACTCCCCCATTATTGCCTCATCATAGGCTCTTAGCCTCTGAAACAATGCTCTGTCATATAATCCTATCTCCAATAGTGGATAGAGATTATTGTAAGGCTTCTCTTCCTCTATATCTGGCATAAAAGAGAGAGGATCGACCTCCTTTCCCTTCAGAAATGGAGCTCTTAGCGTTGGCATAACCTCTCCCTGCGATGAGATCATTACAGGAGTAATTACTGCGGGGTGGTTCTTATCTGACATCATGCCCATAAGCTTCTCGCCATCAAATGCGATTATAAGCATGTCTGTTCTCACTACAAGAAAGAAGGTAGCATCGCATTCATCTGCAAATGCATTTATATACTCACCAGTTGAGGTGTCGCTTTTGAAGACAATAAAGGAAACATCTGGAAATTTCTCTGCAAGATCCTGGTTCTCCTCCATTCTGTATTCAGTTGTAAGCACATGAATATTGTGATTCATATTCTCGCTATACCACTTAAGCGTCTCTTTGAGCTCACTCTCTGACCCGAAATCAAGAATGCCTATAGCAAGCTGTCTTTGCCTGTATAATGATGATAATCTAAGTCCCAGATCCTGCTTTCTATATATTATCTTATAGTTCTTCATCTAGCATTGAAGTATCTTCTGGACGGAAGATCACCTCTTTCCTCCCTTCTCCTATAAGTGCTGGAATATCCTTTGATTTGTGTCCTATCAAAAGCTCTATCTCTCTGCTGTTGAAGTAAGGTACAGCCTTCATGAACACTGCCCCGCTCTCATCTGCTACATCTACAACTGAGCCTTCCTCGAATATTCCTTCAACTCTCTTAATTCCAGATGGAAGCAATGACTTATGATCAAGAAGCGCTAGCTTCGCACCATCGTCAACTATCAAGGTACCATCAGAGGGAGTATTCTCTATCCATCTCTGCCTCTGAGAGAGCCTAGACTCAGGAAGTATATATGTGCCAAGCTCTTCACCCTTTACTATTCTCTCAAGTACATGAGCCTCGTAGCCAGATGCTATTACAGTGCCGCAGCCTCCATGCTGTGCGATCCTTGCAGCCAATAGCTTTGTCTTCATTCCACCTGTTGAGAATGTGCTTCCAGCACCCTTTGCATAGGAAAAGACTTCCTTTGATAGCGAGGATACCTCTTTAAGCATTACAGCATTCTTATCCTTCTTTGGGTTTCCGGTATATAAGCCGTCGATATCTGTAAGAAGAATAAGAAGATCTGCATCAATCTTAGAAGCGACAAGAGCAGACATTCTATCGTTATCGCCAAAGCTATCTATCTCCTTTACCTCTGCTGTAGATACTACGTCATTCTCATTGAATATAGGAACAACACCCAACGCCAATAAGGTAGAGACAGATGATCTCAGGTTTTTATAGCTTAAACGATTTGAAAGCACTGAACGGGTTATGAGAACCTGAGATGAAATCATATTGTGTCTATCAAACTCTCTCTGGTATGCACTCATCAAAAGCGGCTGGCCAATAGCTGCACAGGCCTGTCTCATAGCTATATATACAACAGGACTATTATGCTTCAATACCTTAGCCCCCATACCAACAGCACCAGAGGAAACAAGAATGACCTGGTAGCCCTTTTCCTTCAAAGCAGCTATCTCATCAACAATCATCCTGATGCGGTTATTATCAACTCCATCCTCAGCAGATAACAGGTTAGTGCCTACCTTGACAACTACTCTCTTTACATTAGAAAAGTCTCGCATCACATAAGCTCCTTATGCTTAAAGCTCTTTGCATTCTTTCCGCTGTATTCTGCTACAGTCTCACCGTTTCCAGACAGAAGCCACTTTGTAGTCGTTAACCCATCTAAGCCTACAGGGCCTCTTGCATGAAGCTTTGATGTAGATATCCCGACCTCTGCACCAAGCCCGAATCTGAATCCATCTGCAAATCTTGTAGAGCAATTGCAGAAAACATCTGCACTATCTACCAAGCTGAAGAAGCTTTCTTTGGCCTTAGCATCCTCTGTTATTATCGAATCTGTATGATGTGAGCCATGGCTGTTTATATGGCTTATAGCCTCATCTATGTCCCTTACGCTCTTTATAGCGCACTCTAGTGCAAGGTACTCTCTATGAAAATCATCCTCAGTTGCTGGAATATAATCCTCAAGATAGCCGCTAACGCTCTTATCTCCATGTATTACAACTCCCTTTGCTCTTAGTGCTTTCTCTAGGCGTGGAACAAAGGAAGAGGCTATTTTCTCATTTATGAGAAATGTCTCAGCAGCATTGCAGGCAGCTGGGTATTGCACCTTTGAATCTACAGCGACCTTAAGAGCTAAATCCTGATCTGCACTCTCATCGATATATACAGAGCATATTCCATCTGCATGTCCCATAACAGGTATTCTTGTGTTATCCATGACATAGCGTACGAATGAATTGCTTCCACGAGGAATCAATAGATCAATATACTTATCTGCCTTAAGCATTTCGTCAACCTCGCTATGGCTTAAAAGAAGAAGCATCCAATCAGAGCCGAATGAGAATTTCTCCGTGGCCTTCTTTATAACATTTGATAGCGCAATATTAGAATAATTTGCTTCCTTGCCGCCCTTTAGAATAAGCCCATTGCCTGATTTAAGTGCAAGAGATGAAATCTGGACAAGAGCATCTGGACGGGATTCAAATACCATTCCGATGACACCTATCGGGAAGGTTCTCTTTTCAAGGATGAAGCCATCATCAAGCTCTCTCATCTCTTTTGCTCTGCCAAGAGGATCTGGAAGAGTGATTATCTCATCGATTCCCTTCAGAACGCTATCTAGCTTATCTTCATTAAAGACAAGTCTATGAAGAGCAGAGTCGCTTACCGTGCCTCTTGCCTTCTCTATGTCCTTAGCATTCTCAGAAAAGATATATTCCCTATTCTCATATAGTGCGTTTCTAATTGCTGAAAGCGCATTATTTCGCACATCTAGGCTAGAAGAAGAAAGCCTAAAGGATACCTCTCTTACTCTCTTGAATCCATCTATTAATTTATTCTCATCCATATGAGCTCATATTATCAAATTCAATCTATTACAACAACAAACAAATGGCTTCAAACAAGCGTCATAAAGCTATCTACAGCCTCGAGCACTCCACCGCCTATAGCTCTTGCCTTATCGCTTATAGTCCTATGCTCAGCCTCTTCGCCCCTTGGATCTATATCTGCTACCTTGAAGCCAACTGGAACATATAAGCCTGAATGAAGGAGTCCACGGAGCTTTCCATCTATCGTTGCCTTGACAGGTACATCATCGATATATGCAACAATATCACCCTTCTTTACTATATCTCCAATCTCTCTAGCCCCTTTAAAGATGCCAGCTGCTTCAGCGTGGATTACCCGCTCCTTGCCATAGCCTGCAATGATTCCTGGTATACCGCTATTAGCAATTGCCTGGCCTTCTCTTATAAGAGATCCAAGATAATGGCCTCTCTTTGTTTCTATTACTACATCAACATCTAAGCCAGCTGTAAAGCCTGGTCCAAGTGCGACAGTAAATGGAGCCATAGCTCTATTTGTACCAAGATTGCGCTTTGCGATAATCGCATCAATCAATACTACAGGCTTCAGACTCTCTATTGACTTACACTCAGGATCAACTAGAAGAGGGATTACCCTCTCCCTTGAAAGCTCCTTTGCCTCATCAAAGCTATTTGCAAGAACTCCCTTAACACCCTCAACTATGCACTCACCTTCATAGAAGGCCTCTGCAAAAGAGACAGTGCGTCTTATGACTGTAGGCCTCGAAATATCCAGCATGACGATTCTGTAGCCAGCCTTGAAGAGTCTCACAGCAACTCCTGTTGCAAGATCTCCGGCGCCTCTTATTACAACGATTCCATCCTTTGATGAAGGGCGTGCACTTGACCTTTTGAAGGCAGCAAATACCTCAGATGCTATTGAGAGTGCTATCTCCTCTGGAGTCTCTGCTCCTATCGAGAGCCCTATTGGAGCATGAACACGTCTATCATTTGTATCAAGCTTCCATTTTCTTGAAGTGAGGATCCCTATATAGAATGCATCTGTCATAATAAACTCGGAAAGAAGCAATGAAGCTCTTTCAGGATCAGTTAATATGATTGCACTATTCTTGTTTATATCTGCCTTTTTGAAAGCCCTTGATATATCAGCATCGGTAAAAAGAGTCAATGGCGGAAAAGAAGACTCATCAATGGGATGCGTATCTATTACCGATATGCGCCAGCCAAGCTTGAAAAAAATCTCAGCAGTAGCTTTAGCTATATGCCCAGAGCCTACTAGATAAACTCTTCTGTCTTTAACTGGAATATCTATATGCACCTCTATCTCTCCTCCCTTCTTTACAGCAAGCCTCAGCGTCCTTCCCTTTCCATCAATGATAGCAGCCATTGCTTCCTTGATCGCTATACGCTCGCCCTCTCCTCCGCCTATCGTGCCCGAGAAGCTCCCATCTGAAAATACCAGCATTCTGCCATCCTTTCTTGGAACAGTCCCATTGTATGCTATTATCGTGACAATAGCGAAGGCTCTGTTGCACCTCTCGTTCTCAGATGCTCTCTCAAACATAGATTCTATTCTCCAAAACAGATGAAAGAACAATTGGGAAATTCCATCTATTTATTTCTTTAATTTCATCCTCACTAAGTCTATCAGCTGCATTGAAGAGTATCAAATGCGGGATATCCTCTCTCATTCCCTTCTTTATGCCTTCAGGATTATCTAGATAGCCTTTGATATACTCTTTATCTATTATTCTATCGCTTGAATCACCAAAGACCGCATATTGAGCAAGTCTGCCTAGCGCAGATGCACCCATTACGCCTATTACGCCTGTCGTCTCCTTTGGTATTACAGGATCTCTTTCTGTGTGCAGCTTAAGAGGCAATCTTCTTGATCCATCAGCCTCTATAAGAACAACATCATACCTTTGAGCTAATATAGAGAGCACATCTAATCTTGGGGAGATCCATTTCTTCACATCAAAGCTCTTCTCTGCATAGAAAACAGTCTCTCCCCCTTTAGCATCATGAGATAATACAGACTCATCTGAGAATATATAGTCGGCCTTATAATCTATGTTCTTAGGGCTTTCTACCTTTGTCGTTGTTGTAAGGAGCACAGAGTAACCTCTCTTTTTAAGATAAGAGGCAAACTCAATCATAAGCGTAGTCTTACCACCTCCGCCTGTTATCGAGATTACATCATTGCATTGTGTTATAAATTGCTTCTCTAGATATGAAAAAAGGTCCATGCACCATACATTATAGCTCTAAAAAAATTAGAATTCACTAACTAAAAAAACTATTGCTCATAAGCTTAAAACGCCCTAAATTAGCTTTTATTATGAAAAGCAGCAGAGAGCAGAAGATAATAAGAACAACATTTCTAGGGATTATTCTCAACATGGCTATAGCAGCTGTGAAAATAGCTATTGGTCTTCTTTCTAGCTCTGTCGCCATAATCTCTGATGGTGCGAATAATGCAACAGACACTCTATCCTCTATTGTGACTCTCATTGGTCTGAAGCTTGGTAAGAAGCGCCCTGATAAGACGCATCCTCTTGGCCATGGACGCTTTGAATATCTATCTGCGCTTACAGTTTCATTCATAATTCTCTTAACAGGACTAACGCTTTTCAGAAACTCTATCATAGCAATAAGAGAGAGAAACAACCCTGTAATGCCTTTATATATGA
>CAVHSB010000070.1:0-949 GCA_963638635.1 Flexilinea sp. | reverse complement strand
TATATGATAGGTATTATATCGCTAACAGTAGTCATCAAATTGCTTCTATGGAAGCTAAACAGCAAGGCAGGCAAGGAAACAAACAGCGAGGCCTTGATTGCATCAGGAAAGGATGCTCTCTCAGATTCCGCCGCCTCTCTCATTACTATTCTATCAACACTTCTAGCTCCATATTCCTCATTCTCTATAGATGGACTTGCCGGAATATTGGTATCTATATTCATTCTCTATGGCGGTGCGTCATCACTTAAGAGCACAATATCTTCTATATTAGGAGAAAGACCAGAGAAGAAGGATGTAGAGAGAATCAGAGAGATCATCAAAAAGCATCCACCTCTTCATGGTGGCTATGATGTCATGATACATCAATATGGACCAGAGATAAGAGTCGGGATGTGCAATGTAGAGGTGCCATCTGATGCCACAGCTGAAAATATCTTTGACGCTATGTCTGATGCGCAGAAGGAGATATATGAGACGATGGGGCTGTATCTCACGCTTGGAATGTATGCCGTAAATGATACAGATCCAACTGTTGTAAGGATGAAGGAGGATATTCTTGATATCCTGAAATGCATAGATAAGAGCGTACTATCCATACATGGCTTCCATATACACTTCAAAAGAAGACTTGTGCACTTTGATGTAGTTGTCGATTTCTCACTTAAGGATAAAGCAGACTTTGAAAGACGAGCCCTGGATGTGCTTGGAAAATGCTACAGAGAGTACTCCTTTGAATTCAATATAGATCCAGATTATTCGTAGCATTAACTATCCATTTCACAGATAATGTCCAATTGCCATTGGACAATTTTTTATCTATTATTATATTCTAGTCAAAAGAATAAAGGATATATGATGGACTATATTGCATCTGCGGTTGACGAACTTGAGAAGAATGGGCATTTCAAGGAAGAGAGTGCCTCAATTCAGCATGGTACGATAACTG
>CAVHSB010000069.1:0-10256 GCA_963638635.1 Flexilinea sp. | reverse complement strand
AAGATCAGCAAGCTTAGAGATATCTACGTTTGCAGCACCTGCGATAGCGTGCTTATAAAAATAATCTACTTTGTCAACTGTCTTATATTTGAAATCTGAATTGTAACCATAGTCTACAGAAGCCTTTACTCCATCAACTGGTGCAAAGAGTACTGATGTTACAATAGCATTAGAGTCTTTAGCTGCAGTTGATCCAGAAAGCTTTGGTGCTACTGCAAACTGTACCTGAACAAGTTTCTCATAAGCTACAACAACATTAGTCTTTAAGCTATCTGTACCTGTTCTGAGTCTGTCATAGTTGTTGCTAGACTTGTTAGAATAAGCTCTTAAACCGGCAACGTTGTTATTAGGGCCAACGAGAGAAAGCTTAGCAGAAACTGGAAGATCCTTATCAAGTGCAGCTGAAAGAATCTTTGCAGCGTCTAATGTAAGGCTACCACTAATATAGTCATCTCCGTTTAAAGAAACAGCACCATTAAGTGTTGCATTCCAAAGACCGTTTTCATCAGCAACAGCTAAATCAAGTTCAGCCATGTTTGAGTCTGTCTTATCTGAGCCATACTGATAAGCAGCGAAATCGCCATCCTTGTTCCAAGTTAGAGCGTAACCTGTCTTGATTCCGCCAGAGAAGTTTACACCAGCGAATACAGATGTAGCAGCTAGTACTGCAACAAGAGCAATTGTAAGTATTTTTTTCATACTTCCTCTACTGGAAAATAAGGATTTGAGTGTATGTAAATCAGGCTTTCTGAAAAAAGTGAAGAGAATAGTGCAGAGATTTTCTCCTGTTATTAAAGGTTGGACGAATTCATTAAGCATGTATATTTTTCCTTCAAATTCTGTTTATTCTCTTATTCATTTCAATTTGGAGGTGCATATGGCACATAGAAGAGAGTTCTATCTTTATAAGAGACAGAAGAAGAAAGGCAGCTATTGGTATGTATGCTATATCGATAGAGAAAGCGGAAAGCAAGGCAATGCTAAGAGCATTGATGTACTTAAGGAGAAGCTTGGAATCTTTGATAACACAGCAACAACAAGACGTGATGATGCTGTCATAATAGCAAAGCGAGCATTGGATGCGGGCATAATCTATCAAGATAAAGGCTTAGTATCATTCAAAGAGTATGCTGAAGATTTCTGGTCATTTGATAAGTCAGAGTACATAAAGATGCGCAATAATCTGAAGCCAGACTCTATAGGAAGAGAGTATGCACAGAATATGCTCTTCTTTATAAGACGCCATGTGCTGCCGTCTCTTCCTCAAGATATCAAGCTACAGGCAATTACGACAAAGCACCTTGATCAGGTCGTTAAGAATCTATATGACAAGGGATTGTCATCTGGCACTATACAGCTTATAGCGATATCGTTCTCGCAGCCATTGAAGGAAGCTGAGAGAGTAGGCCTCATTAAAGCTAATCCTGTAAAAAGGATGATGAGAATAGTGAGAACGGAGAAGATAAGAGGCTGTTTTACAAAAGATGAAGTAGAGAGAATCTCTGCCTATTTGAAGAACAATAAAGAAAATATATACACTTCCTATTATCTAGCTATTCTTGTTGCGCTATGCACTGGAATGCGCAGCGGAGAGGTAAGAGCCTTGAATAAGAATGATCTTATTGCAGTTGATGACAAGTGGGCAAGAGTAGATATAAGGCATTCCTTAGCCCCATATAGCGGTATTAAAGGAACTAAGAGCAAATATGATAGAGCTGTGTTGATTCCTCACGAGCTGTATGATGAGCTTATAGCCAATAGTGATAACGACGGTATTCTACTGCCATCTAAATGGGGTGGTTATATATCATCCCCAACACTTAGAAACATGTTCTATGAGGTTCTAGATGGAATAGGGATAGATAAGGATGAGAGAAGAAAACGCAATCTCACATTTCATTCTCTTCGCCATACCTTCTCAACTCTTGCACGAGATAGTTCAATAAGCCAGGAAGATAGAATGCTTGTTCTTGGTCATAAGAGCAGTGATATCAACGATAGATACACTCATCAAAGCGATGAAGCTCTGCATCATGTTTCAGCAATAACTGCAGAGCTTTTTTCTTTGTTTTGAGTGCATAGAAAAGTGCAGATTTATGCTACTTGAAGCTCAGCTGTCTATTGTCCTTGAATACAAGACAGGATGATTGTCTATCAAGAAATAGTGATACATCATCACCACGTCGGATCATCGCACAAGGACTCATTGGTGATATGTCATCATATATAGCCATAGCTACTGCTTTGGCTTTTCTTTGGTCTGGGCACGAAATGACAATAGAAGTTGAGGATAGAATCTCTGCAACGCTCATTGTAATAGCCTGGTCTGGAACGTCATCAACGCTCTTGAACCATCCCTCATGCATAAGCTGTCTCTTGTTTCGCTTCTCCAGGTCTACCTTGATATATGGAGAAGTGTTGTAAAGGTCTGCAGGAGGATCATTGAATGCAAGGTGTCCATTCTCTCCAATACAGATGAAAGACACATCAAGAGGATATCTCTTCATCTCCTCATTGAGCTTTTTTATAGTCTCTTCTGTTTTCTTTGCATCACTGTTTATTGGATGGACAGAGCCAATTGATGGCAGAAAATCCAGAAGATTATCCTTTAAAAACACAAGAGAAGATGCTTTGTGGTCCTTGTCTATTCCTACATATTCATCAAGAAGAAAAACATTTACCTTATCCCACTCTATATCTGCATTCCTCAGATTCTTAAGTGTCTGTATTTGGCTGCTTCCTGTAACAAAGGCTACATTTGCAGCGCCCTTCTCTTCGATGGCTTTTCTTATTTTTTCACCGCCTTCCTTGGCTGCTTGGATTCCTAAGTCAATCTTATCTTCGCAAATTACAATTCTCATAGAACCCTCCAATAGGATTGTATCAGAAAACAACTTTCTGATTACATCACAAATGTACTAAATAATCGAAAAATAGAATAGCACAAAAGAACTTATATATTTATCATTAAGGCGGTATGAAAAGCTCATCACTCCTGATATTCCACAGAGTATCAGATCTAATCTATTTATTGTTTGGTCCATTTATTGCAGCTTGTGGCGTTGCGCTGTTTTACACTCCGGCAAAGATTGTAGCTGGAGGCTCTACAGGTCTTGCAACTATTGTATTCTATCTGACAGGCCTTGATCAGGGTGCTGTTATGATGTGTATCAATGTTCCTTTGATTGTAATTGGCATGGTTGTCTTTGGCTTCAAATATGGAATTAAGACTTTAATCGGCTCAACGCTGCTATCATTCTGGGTGTCTATGCTTGGCCGTTATACTAACTACCAGGGCTTTCTAGATACAGCAGAGCCAATCAATGTGCTTCTATCTGCAATCTTTGGAGGCATTCTTCTTGGTTCTGGCATTGGTATTACAATGAGAAGCGGATGCAATACAGGTGGTACAGATATTGTTGCGCAGGTGATAAATCACTATACGCCTCTAAATATAGGTACTATTCAATTTGGATTTAATTTCCTGGTTGTATTGCTATCTGGAGTGTTTATCGGTATTCAGCCAATGCTGTTTGCAATCATAGCCATGTTTGTATCTGCTCAATCAGTCAATTATGTACTCACAGGGTTTGGCAATAACCTTGCAAAGAATGTCTATATAATATCTGACTACCACACAGCTGAGATATCTCGTCGAGTAATCTCTGAGCTGCACCATACAGGAACTCTTATTGAAGGTACGGGGATGTATACAGCACAGGAGAGAATCATATTGATGGTTGTAGTTCCAAATCACCAGCTTAATGCTCTTATAAGAATAATCAACGAAGAGGACCCCAAGGCCTTTGTATTCGTAAATGAGGCCTATAGGGTACTTGGAAGAGGCTTTGTGAATCTTAAGAAGGCTAGCGAAGAGAACTAGATGAATAGTGATATTATCACTGTGATTATTCCTGAGAATGGTATTGCTATGCTCGATATAGCTCCGATGTCTTCGCCAAGCTCTAACGCTGTTACAGTGCCTAGCGCATGAGAAGAGCTTCCAATAGCAATGCCTGCAGCAACAGGATCATTAAGCTTGAATAGCTTTATGAGAACAGGTGCCAATATGTTTCCAAATAAGCCAGAGAGAATAAGCGCACATACGGTTATACCCGGAATTCCGCCAAGTGATTCTGATACAGCTAAAGCTATAGGAGTTGTTACGCTCTTTGGAATCAAGGATGATGTGAGTCTGTCATCTAGGCCTAAGATATTTGAAAGAATAATGATTGATCCAATAGAAACTATTGCACCGACTAATGTCCCCATGAGTATTGGAAGAAAGTTCCTCTTTACAAGCTCTCTTTGTCTATAGATAGATAATGCAAGAAGTGCTGTAACAGGTGCTAGGAACATTGCTACGATATCTCCGCCTTCATTGAAGGTTGAAAGAGGGATATCGAAGATAAGAAGTATTGCAATGATTATCAATATAGAAATTAGAAGAGGATTAAGCCATGACTTCTTAGTCTTCTTCTGAAGCCATCCTGCAAATATATATGAGAACAGGATAAGTGCTAGTGAAAATAGTGGGTTCGTCAATATCTCGTCTCTCATTTTGCACCTCTTTTTCTAAGTAGCTTCTGAACAAAAAGCACTGTGTATCCAGATGCAGCAAATACAAGAACAAAAGATACGAAAGCTATTAAGACTATCTTCCACCAAGTGCTCTTCAAGAGCTCTAGGTGTTCAATGATTCCTACAGTTGCGGGTATGAAGAATATTGCCATATTGTTCAGCATGAAATCGCCTGTTGTTCTAATGGACTCTTCTTTGATGACCTTTGTCAGCAATAGAATAAGAAGCAATAGCAATGCAATGATTGTGCCTGGAAAATCAAAAGGGAGATAGTATGAAATTGTCTCTCCAATAATAGCTATCAGAAAAAGGATAGCAAGTTCCTTATATAATTTCATAGCACCCATAATATGCAAAGAGAATTCTTAGAGCAATATCAATTCTTAAGAATTCAAATTCTGGCCTTTATAGCGCTTGGAGTCTCTTATTTTCTGCTTGGTTCTTTGAAGTGTTTTTGGTAAGACATTCCCGAAATATCTGAGGTTCTCTTCATTGTCCAAATAAAACATTGATAGAGCCCACGCTATAGCCATAGATATGTAATATTCACTCTCTATATCTGCATTGATGATGTCCTGTATCAGTATTTTGCTATCAAAATACTTTCGATTTGTCATCAGCCAGACTATACCTAGCCTTCTTGGATATATTCTTCTGTCACTTAAAAGAGAATGAAAATATGAGTACATATCGTCCCTGTGCTTCATCTTCAAGGGATAGCCTGTGACAATTACATCGCTTTGGTCCCAGGATGAAAGATAAGGCAGGATTTCGTTAAGTCTCTCTATCTTCTCATTAAAAGGACTCTTCTCATAGGCAAGTGCCAGGGCCTTTAGAATTACATCCTCGTGGTATTTGATTTCGATATCCTCTTCGCTAAGAGTTTTTGCTAAAGACTTCAATATGGGTATTCTTATTCCGGCTCTTGGAAGAGTATCAGTAGGTGAGAGCTTTGACGAGAAAGCCTTGTAGCTATCATCTCTATAGCTCCTATAAAGCTCATCAGTAACCATACTCTTCACCGATTATTATGACTATTACCCTGTCTTTCTCTCTTTGCTTTGACATTATGAGAGTATTGCAGCATATTCTCTCATCGCTATTGCAGCCATTTGCTCCCAAATGTCTTTCGTCTGCATATTTCGATACACAAACACCATCCTTAGCACAAGGCGTATCCTGGCAAAGTCTTATGGCATTTGCAGGGGCTGCGTCGCGCTTTACACGCTCAATAGCGCTTTTTAGATCTGGTACTAGCTTATTGTACCCTGCAACTATCACAACATGCTTTGGTCCATAGCTTATGGCAGATATTCTGTTGCTCCTTCCGTCCACTTGATATATCTCACCATGTTCTGTTATTGCATTTGCAGATGAGAGATAGAATTCAGCATCATATGCATCTCTATGTTCTGTGTGATAGTCAGTCTCTTTTTCAAGATATTCCTTTATTCCGCACTCCTTGAGCGTCATGGATCCACCCGAAGCGGTAAAGGAGCCCTTCGGTATTATTGTCTTAATCAAAGATAGCGCTTCTTCTTTGTTATTAACATAAGCGGCACTCATGTTATTCTCTTCTAGCTTTTTAAGCACATTTTTCATTCTTGCCTTTAATGATTTTCTTGAGTTTGCATCCATAAAGAAAAGTATAGCACAAAGTGTATGTGAACTTTTTTTGAAAATAATCAATTTAAGTGTTGACAGAAGGTTTTGAATTGTGTAAATTCATTATGCTATCGACGTAGGGTAGAGCAGTTGGCAGCTCGTCGGGCTCATAACCCGGAGGTCGGAGGTTCGAGTCCTCCCCCTGCTAAAGTAATGATGTTTGGACTATTGAGTATGCAAAAGCTGCCAATAGGCTGATCAGCTGAACATCAGAGAAAGGCAATCTATTTTAGAGGCAAAGGCTTCTAAGAGGATTGCCTATATTTTTGCCTTAATTCTTCCAGAATGATCTAGTAAATAGAGAATAGACTGTAAATAGCTCAAGTCTTCCGACAAGCATCAGGAAAGAGAGAAGCCATAGAGCTGGCGAAGAGAATACCGAGAAAGTGAAGCTTGTTCCGAGGCCTCCGAAGCCTAATCCTACATTTCCTAGTGCCATTAGGGCTGCAGAGAAGCATACTACAAGTGATTTATCTGAAAGTGATAAGAGACATGTAGCTATAAGTGCTGTCATGAAATAAAAGAATATGAAGCCAGCTATGGATAGTGCTGTCGATACATTTACTGTATCTTCTCCTATTTTTATATTTGTTATGGCCTTTGGATGAAGACGCATCTTCATTGCGTTACTGCCGATCTTAAATAGAGTTAATATTCTGATTACCTTAATGCCACCAGCTGCAGAGCCTGCACAGCCACCGATGAAATAGAGAAGGAATAGAAGTGCTTGAGAGAAGATAGGCCAGTTCTCATAGTTTGTATTGGTAAAACCTGTAGTTGTAATGAATGAAATAGTCTCAAAAAAACCCAGCCTTAATGATGTGCCTAATGAATAAAGCCCCTTTGCGAATAGGTTTATTGCAATTAAAAGTGCTATTGTAACAATGATGGATGTATAAGCCCTAAGCTCTCCATCCTTTAATGCTCTTTTAGCGTTTCCTCTTATTATCTTTACAAATAGTGCAAAGTTCACTCCTGATAAGAACATGAATATTATGCATATCCACTCTACATATGCACTGTCATAGCCTAGAATCGATGCATTCTTAGGCGTGAAGCCTGCTGCGCCCATAGTGCCGAACGTGACTGTGACTGCATCAAATAGCGATAGCCTTCCCAAAAGCAGCAATATTACCTGCAGTACAGTTAGCACAAAGTAAATGCCCCAGAGAAATAATGCTGTGTATCTTATCTGTGGTGTTAATTTATCTTTTGTAGGGCCAGCTGATTCTGCTCCGACTAGTGCAGCTCCTTTTACCCCAAATGCAGGAAGGACTGCAATGAATAATACAACTATTCCCATTCCACCAAGCCAATTGGTCATGCCTCTCCAAAAGAGTATGGACTTATCCAATGCTTCAATATCATCTATGGCTGTTGCACCTGTAGTTGTAAAGCCTGACATGATTTCAAAGAAGCATTGAGAGAATGATTCCATTGAATTAGAGAAATAGAGAGGAAGGGAACCGAATATTGAAATTAATACCCAGGTAAGCGTTACAAAAAGATAACTTGATTTGGCGCTTATCTCTAGCTTCTCTTCCTTGTTTGTCACAAGTAGTCCAGTTAAAGAGAATACAAGCATCAATGCAATTGATAGAAGAAAGGATTTCGCAGATGTATGCTCACCATATTTATATGCTATAGCTGTAGGAATCAGCATTATAATAGCAACGAAAATTATAATATATGAAAGAAGTCTGAGAGTAGATTTGAAGTTCAAGAGAAAAACTCCTGTACGAAGGTATAATCTTCATGTGCAGCTGCAACAAGGACAGTATCACCTTCCTGAAAGGTATATAATCCACCAGGGATAAAGTTTTCATTGTTGGCTCTCTTGACACCTGCTATTATGCACTTGCCCTGCAGCTTTACATCCTTTAGCTGTTTTCCAAGCTCCTTGAAGGATGACGAGAGAACATATTCATAAACCTCAAGATCCCCTTCGAATATAGAGTGAAGTGTCTTGATTCCATCTCCTCTCATAAACTTCATGAGAGCATCTACAGTAGCCTCTGTCGGGCTTATTGCTGCATCTATATCCATATGCTTCGCAAACTCAAGATAGTTTGGATTAGTTCTGATTATTGCAATAGAGTGCTTTGTTCCAAGCCGCTTTGCATAGGATGCCGCTATAATATTAAGCTCATCATTATCAGTTGCGGAAATTACAAGATCGGCTTTATTTATCTTCTCTTCTTCCCATAGCTCTTCATCTGTAATAGAGCCATTGAGTACAAGAAGCTGAGGAAATTCATCAAGAAACTCATTGCATAGCTCAGCATCCTTCTCAATAAGCGTCACATTCTTAAGCCTCTTCTTAGGCAGTGATGAGAATAGATAGTGTGCAAGCCTTGTCGCTCCGATTACTATAGTGCGTCTGAGTCTGCTTGTTACAGGCCCATTGAAGGTTTTATAGATATCTGCAGTCTCATCATCGTCACATATTATAGCAATCTCATCGCCTTCCTTTAGCACTGTAGAGCCACTTGGAGTAAATACTCTTCCCTTTCTTCTAACTCCTGTGACGACATATTGTCCTGGTATATTTTTCTTAAGATTTATGAGATTGTTCCCAGCAAAGCTGTCTCCTTCTTCTACTTTGACTGTGAAGAGAATGAACTCCGCATCTGAGAAGTAGATGATATCTGTAAATAAACCAGAGTCTATTATTCCTGAGACTCTTACAGCTGCCTCCTGCTCTGGATTGACGATATGTGATATTCCAAGAATCTTATTATCATATCCATTTTTTCCCAGGTAGCTTATAGCTCTGATAGCTGCGATCGTCTTAGATACTTTAGGAAAGGTTGATGCAACAATGCCGCATGATACAAGATTTACCTCATCGCTATCTGTTACAGCTATGACAGCATCAGCATCCTCACATCCTGCTTCCTTTAATTTGTCTATATCTGTTGCGCTTCCGCATATTGCAAGACAGTCCAGCTTTTGGACAGCTGCTGTGCATCTTTCCTGGCTTGCATCAAGAAAAGTAACAGCTTTTTTCTCTTCTATTAAGTGTCTTGCGAGCCTTAAGCCTCTTCTCCCTGCACCGAATATGACAACTTTCATAATATATTGATTATAAATTTTTCTAATCATGGTAGCAACCTTTAGAAAGGCTATTGTCATATGAATTGGTTTTGTTGTAAAAAAAGCTTGTTTTTCAAAGGGTGTTGATATGCTAGAAGGAACTATCGAAGGTGAGCAAATTGAAGAAATGCGCATTATCTACGAAAAGCTGGATAAAGCAATTGCAGGATTTTTGAGTGAATATGATATTCATTGCAAAAGCGGATGTGGCACATGCTGCGAGCATTTCATTCCTGATATAACAGAGGCGGAGGCTATATATTTAGCTAATTATGTCATCGAGAATAATAGAGTAGATGAAGTCCTTTCAAGAATAAAGGATTTTGATAAGACTACAGCTAATGGCTGTCCTTTATATAATAAGGATACTCCTTATCATTGCTCTGTATATAATGGTCGTCCATTGATCTGCCGTTTATTTGGTTCTACCTGCTTTGTAAACAAGGAAGATAAGCCAATCTTCAGACATTGCAAATGGAATGACAATACTAAGGATCTTGTGGCTGATGATATTAAATCACCTGTTCCTGTCATGGGACAATATGGTGGGGCTATTGAGAATGTAAAAGGCAATCATCCTGACACAGAATTGATTCCAAATGCACTCTCTAAGGCTATCTTCAAGCTGTCACTCTTAGAGCGCTATAGTGAAGAAAGTGCTGATGATGATAATGATATAGGTGCGTAGCCGCCATATTAAGCCTGAAATAGCAAATAAGCAGCTTATGTACAGCATTCTATTCATTGAAGAATAGGTAATGCTCTATTTATTTGATATGCAGGATGGGGTTATATTAATAGCTGTAGCGCTGGAAATCATCAAGATAATCCAACCGTATTGAGATTCATTAGTGGGCATGTATTTGCGATATCCGGCATCTGGGTTTTTTATTAAAAATGCAGGACTTTTTGCC
>CAVHSB010000068.1:0-10269 GCA_963638635.1 Flexilinea sp. | reverse complement strand
GGAGATGTTTTTTCTTTTTGCTATAATAAAATCAGTTTCGCGTAATCCGTATAAGGAGGATGACATATGCTGTTAAATATGACTATTGCGAACTTCAAGTCCGTAAAGTCTGCCCAGCAGATTTCCCTGGTTGCTCTAAATGATAGGAACCTTGATTCATCTAAAGCTGTACCAGGTACTGATCGTTTCAATGTGCTTAAGACAACAGCTATAATCGGCCCAAATGGTGCTGGTAAGAGCTCCTTTGTCAGAGCTCTTGAGGTTCTCAAAGCTGTAACATTCGCAGCAGAGGATAATGAGAATCCTCTTAAGGGATCTCTTGCTAAGGCTGCATTCGCTTATGGCGATGGAAAGGATAGACCATCAGAAATCTCTATCGATGTTCTTCTAGATAAGGGAGTGGTTGGAGATGAAGAGAAGCCTTCTGTAGTTGCAAGATATACAATCAAGGTAACTCAGAAGAGATTCTATGAAGAGTCACTCTATTACATCATCAATGGCTCTAAAAAGGTCATGTTTGAGAGAAAGTATGAAAATGGTGAGTATGTCTATCGCTTTGGAAAGCTCTATAGAGGCGAGAAAAAGAGGCAGGCTGCTAAGCTTTTAGAGACTAGATCATTCCTGCAGGGTGCTGCAGAGAAGGGTGGTCAGACAGCTTTGGAGCTTTATACTTGGCTCAAGGAAGGTCTCAATGTGCTACCTCTCGGCTATGGCAAGAATGCTGAGAATATCGTAATTGATGCTTTAAAGGCTCATCCAGGCTGGGGTGAACAGCTTGTCAATTTCCTATGGGCTGTAGATATTACAGATATCTCACGTATCCAGGTCGTTAAGAATGATAAGGGTGAAGAGGCAATTGGAATATCACATACATATGTGAACAAAGGCGATAGCGAAGCATATGGCCAGGTATTTATGAAAGAGAGCTTATCGCTTAGAAGACTTATAGTTATGGCTGTTTCATTCTTTGAAGCATTCATTACAAGCAGAACTCTCATCATTGATGACTTTGGTCAGCTTATGCATCCATATGTTCTATGTCATCTGGTAGAGATATTCACTGCATGCTCTAAGGAGAGCCAGCTTGTGGTTGTAGATTGTAACCCAGCTCTTCTACAGGAGGGGCTACTCAGAAAGGATTCTGTATGGTTTGCTCAAAAGGGTGCAGATAGTGCAACGGAGTATTTCTCTCTATCTGATTTCAGAGGAGCTAAAGGCAGACTAAGCACATATGATAAGTATCTTCAGGGTATGTTCGGTGCAGTACCTCTAGAGAGTGAATTCTGCTTTATGCATGATGGTACACCAATTAAGAAGGAGAATGTCTGATGATTGTACGTAAGAGAAATAAAGTAGATGCCAAACAGACAATGCTTCTTGTTTGTGCTAATGAGGCTGAAGCTATCTTCTTCTCTCAGATGAGAAAGGATTGCAGATATTCTAATATGACAGTAGTATCAGCTGGAGGCGCTGCATCTCTTGATAAGCTTTTGGACTTTGCAGGAAAGCTCAGAAATAAGGGCAAGTACACATCTTGCTGGGTACTCTTCGGTTTGGATGAGGTAAATGCTACAAGAGAAGATGTGAGCGATGCAGAGGAAATTGCACTAAAAAAGAAGATCAAGATGCTTTATTTTGAGCCATCCTTTGATCTGTACTTCATGCTATTCTACTCAAAGCCAGGTGCTTTGATTGAAAGTGCAGGCGAGGTTAAAGCTAAGGTAAGAAGCTCAATTGAAGGCTATGAGGCTACTAGTGAGTACTTCCTTACAAAGGGACTTAATCTTAATTTCACTCTTTATCCAAAGCTTGCAGAAGCTGATAAGAATGCACGTGATTACAATGAGTTTGTTTCTTATGACAGAGGATACGATGTTACATCTCTTCCTCTCTTCCTTGATGATCTCAAGGATGTATGCGGCAAAGCTGATATGTCCCATAGCCAGAAGAACAGGAGATAGTTGTTAATGGAATCATTGCCACTCTTATTGTCATTCTTTGCATTGTCACTTTCTTCTATGGACCTTGCATTGACGATTGTGTGGCATTTGAAAGAGCACAAGAGAGAGACGGGCTGGTCGATTGTTTTATCTTCTAGCCTTCTTGGAATGATTGGGCTCTTCACACTAGACCAGTTCAGTTACTTGATGTATGGGGGAATGCTTAAGAATATTCTGCATTTAGTTTGGGAGGTCTTCTATATTGCAGATTGCTCATTCCTTATTGTTTTCTGTTATTTTTATATGAACTGGGTAATCGCTAAGCCAATGGCGCGCTGGGCAAAGGCTGCTGCTTTCATTGAAGGTGGATGCTATCTAGCTGTATCTGTTCTTTATCAGATATTCCGTTATACAGCTTTGTCTGTCGTTAAGACGTTTATTGGCGCAAGCGTTGTTGTCTATGGTATTCTCCTCTTCTTTTGCTATAGACATAAGATTTCGAACCATAGAGTAAAGATTGCTTTGAGAACTTTCATGATAATTTCTTTCTCTATGGTTCCAGTCTTTATTTGTTCGATTCTTTTTCCTTGGTTCTCAGCCTCAGCGATAATGCTATATGCCATTGCATATTTCATCTATGCGCTTGTATTTCTTTTCATGGTTGTTTCGCATGAGAGAAATGATGAGAAGGATGATAGTGCTAAGAGTGAGCTTACACTTGAGAAGGTATCGAAATACAAGATAACTGAGAGGGAGCTTGATGTTGTTAAGCTCATAAAGCAGGGGTATACCAATAAAGAGATAGCTGATAAACTCTGTATCTCAGTTAACACTGTAAACAATCATATTGCTAACATATTCTCAAAGACAGAGGTAAGAAGCAGAATAGATCTTCTTAATCTTCTGGAGGAGGCCTCCTGGTGAGGAATATAGAGTATAGTGTTCCTTCTTCTTGGTATGAGGGAGTATATAAAGATGCAAAAGCGCCTTGCAATGCAGGGCGTTCTTTTTCTATCTTGCATGATGTGAAGCCTGATAGTGCTGTTCTATGCATTCATGGCTATACAGGCTATCCTGGAGAAGTTTATAGACCTGCAGTTGATCTCTATGATAAGGGCTTTGATGTATTTGCACCTCGTCTTCCCGGACATGGAACATCTGGCAGGGATTTTTCTAAATCCAGAAGAAGCGACTGGATTCAGGTTCCTTTAAATGCTGCTCAGGATCTTGTAAAGCGCTATA
The DNA here is from genome assembly GCA_963638635.1 of Flexilinea sp. Classification (GTDB taxonomy): domain Bacteria; phylum Spirochaetota; class Spirochaetia; order Sphaerochaetales; family Sphaerochaetaceae; genus Ornithospirochaeta. Next base: position 7,087 of record CAVHSB010000068.1, on the reverse strand, counting down.
AGAATGTATATCTAGTCGGACACTCAATGGGTGGCGGCATCGCGCTTATAGTTGCATCAAGGGTAAAGGAGATAAAGAAGGCTGCGCTTGCAGCTCCTGCTGTTTATGCAAAGGAGCCCCTGCCTGTTAATCCGACATTGGCATTATGCATTTCTAAGATCCTAAAGCGCTTTGGCCATAAATGGCAGACCAATCCTGCTTATCATATGCACTATGAGGGTGCTCCTGCAGATGATGAGTATCTTGGCCATGAATATTGGTCATGGGTATACGTAAGAGCAATATATGAGCTTCATAATCTGATGAAGGAAGCATCTTCAGCTCTTGATAAGGTAGAGATGCCTATAAAGGTGCTATGGCTTGAAAAGGATACTATACTTCCAAACCCGGAGTATGCGAAATATATAAAGGATCATGTAAAGGGCGAGTGCGAGATAGTTGAGATCAAGAATGCAACGCACTACGTCTTTTATGATATTGATCCGGATGCAGAGAATAAGGCTGTAGAAGAGATACTATCTTTCCTCTCTTAATGTTGTTTCTTTTTCTCTAAACGAATAAACTGTTACAAGATTTCACAAGGAGTATTCAGATGGAAGTTCGTGTTCGTTATGCCCCGTCTCCAACAGGGCTTCAGCACATAGGCGGAGTTCGTACTGCCTTATTCAATTATTTCTTTGCTAAATCCCAGGGCGGAAAGTTCATTCTCCGTGTTGAGGATACAGATAGAGAGCGTTATACAGATGAGTCTCTCCAGGACCTATATGATACTCTGGATTGGCTTGGCATCAAGTGGGATGAGGGACCTGTAGTAGGTGGCCCTTATGGTCCATATATCCAGTCAGAACGCTTCGAATTATATAAAAAGTATGCAGAGCAGCTTGTAAAGGATGGCAAGGCATACTATTGCTATTGCTCTTCAGATCGCCTAGAAAAGGTTAGACAGGAGCAGATTGCGTCAAAGAGCGACTATCAGGGCTATGACAGGCATTGCGCTAATTTGACAGACGAAGAGAGGGCTGAGTATGAAAGACAGGGGATTAAGCCTGTAATCAGACTGCGTGTTCCAAGAGAAGGTAAAACCACCTTCCATGATGTTCTCATGGGCGATATCACAAGAAAGAACAAGGATGTTTCACCTGATCCTATCCTCTTAAAGAGCGATGGCTTTCCAACATACCATCTTGCAAATGTAATTGATGACCATTTGATGGGCATTACACATATAATGCGTGCTCAGGAGTGGATTCCATCAGGTCCATTGCATATTCTTCTTTACCAGGCATTTGGCTGGGAGCCTCCTGTATATTGTCATCTTCCTATGGTTATGGGAAAGGATGGTCAAAAGCTAAGTAAGCGTCATGGCTCTACCTCTGTTAGGGATTTCAGAGCTAAGGGGTACCTTCCAGAGGCTATAATCAACTATGTAACACTTGTTGGCTGGTCCCTAGATGGGTCTACAGAGTTCTTCTCAAAGGAAGATTTAGAGAAATGCTTTACAATGGAAGGAATCCACAAGGCTCCTGGCGTATTTGACTACAAGAAGCTTGATTGGTTCAATGGCCAATATATTAGAGCCTGTGACAATGATCGCTTAGAGACTCTTATCACACCATATCTTGAAAAAGAGGGCTATGTAAGCAATCCGCCAACAGAAGAAGAGAAGGAGCTTATTAAGAAAATCATTCCACCTGTTAAGGAGAGGATGAAGGTTCTCTCTGATGTAGTTCCTCTTACAACATTCCTCTTCAGAGATCAGCCAGTAGAGGATGAGGCTATGTACATCGCTAAAGGCAGCGACCTGGATAAGACTAAAGAGGCGCTTAAAAAGGGTGCAGATATCCTAATTGGCGGTCTTGAAGGTGGAGATGAAGAGAGTGCTATAGAAGAGAAGCTCGTTGCACTTTCAGAATCTCTCCAGATAAAGGTAAATGGCGTATTCCAGCCAATCAGAGTTGCAATAACAAACTCAGCAGTTTCATTGCCTCTCTTTGATTCAATCAGACTTCTCGGCTTAGATGTAACAAAAGCCAGATTAACTAGAGCTATAAGGTTCTTAAAGGAGAAATAGAATGGCAGAAGTAACAATGGATAAAATCGTCTCTCTATGCAGAAGACGTGGCTTTATTTTCCAGTCAAGTGAAATATATGGTGGTCTTAATGGAGCTTATGACTATGGTCCAATGGGCGTAGAGCTGAAGAACAACATCCGTGATTTCTGGTGGAAGGAAATGACACAGATGCATGACAATATCGTAGGTCTTGATGCATCTATCCTTATGCATCCACGTGTTTGGGAGGCTTCAGGCCATGTATCCAACTTCACAGACCCAATGGTAGACTGTAAGGTATGTAAGGCAAGATTCAGAGCTGATCAGATTGATTTGACTAAGCCTTGCCCTAATTGCGGCAATAAGGATAGCTTTACAGCACCAAGAAACTTCAATCTTATGTTTGCAACTCATATCGGCGCAAATGCAGATGCAGCTAGTGTTGTATATCTGAGACCAGAAACAGCTCAAGGCATCTATGTAGATTTCAAGAATGTTCTTCAATCCTCTCGTGTTAAGCTTCCATTTGGTATTGCCCAGGTCGGAAAGTCATTCAGAAATGAAATCACAACAAAGAACTTCATTTTCCGCTCATGCGAATTTGAGCAGATGGAAATGCAATTCTTCTGCAAGCCTGGGGATGATGAGAAGTGGTTCCCATATTGGAGAGAGCAGAGAATGGAATTCTATAAGAAGATGGGTATACATCCAGAGCACCTAAGATGGCATCAGCATGGTCCAGATGAGCTTGCCTTCTATGCTAAGGATGCTTATGATATCCAGTTCTTATTCCCAATGGGCTGGCAGGAGCTTGAGGGTGTTCACTCTAGAACTGATTATGATCTGACTCAGCATCAGAAGTTCAGCGGTAAGGATATGACATATCTTGATCCAGAAACTAATGAGAGATATATACCATACGTTGTTGAGACTTCAGCAGGTCTTACTCGTAACGTGCTTATGGCTCTTTCTGATGCTTATGATGAGGAAGCTACTCCTGAGGGAGATGTTAGAACAGTTCTCCATTTCCATCCTCTTATTGCACCAGTTAAGGTTGCTGTTCTTCCTCTTGTTAAGAAGGATGGCCTTGGTGAGTATGCATCCAAGCTAGAGCACTCACTCAGAGAATATTTCACAACCTTCTTTGATCAGAGCGGTGCTGTTGGCAGAAGATACAGAAGAATGGATGAAATCGGTACTCCTTATTGTATTACAGTTGACTATCAGACACTTGAGGATCAGACAGTTACTGTAAGATTCAGAGACTCTATGAAGCAGGAAAGAATATCTGTAGATCAGATTGTTCCTTTTATTTTAAAGGCTAATAAGGATTACAAGAGGGTATAAGCGTGAATAAAGGACTAGAGATATTGCAGGAGAGAGGATTCATCAATGCTTGCACTGATATCGATCAGCTCTCGGATCTCATGGATAAAGAGAAGATCTCATTCTATTGTGGAGTAGATCCAACTGGCCCATCATTGCACATTGGCCATATTGTCCCATTCTTTGCAATGCATCATCTTCAGTCATGTGGCAATAATCCTATTGCTCTTGTTGGTGGCGGTACAGGTCTTATCGGAGATCCTTCTGGTAAGACTGAGATGAGAAAGATCCTTACAAAGGAGCAGATTGCATCTAATGTAAATGCAATAACTAAACAGCTTGGTAAGATTGTAGATTTCTCAGATAATACTAAGGATGGCTATGGCAAGGCTAGTGTAATGAATAACGCTGATTGGCTTGTAGGTCTTAATTATATAGACTTCTTAAGAGATATCGGTGTCTACTTCTCTGTAAATAGAATGCTTACCTTTGAAGGTGTTAAGCAGCGCTTAGAGAGAGGACTGTCCTTCATTGAATTCAACTACCAGCTATTGCAGTCATATGACTTCTATCAGCTAAATAGCAGAGCCGGTGTCAGACTTCAGATTGGCGGTGCAGATCAATGGGGCAATATAGTTGCAGGTATTGATCTTATCAACAAGCTCAATGGTCCACAGTGCTTCGGCCTTACATTCAATCTCATTATGAGAAGCGATGGCAAGAAGATGGGTAAGAGCGAAAAGGGTGCGGTATTCTTGGATCCTTCTTTATATTCTCCATATGATTTCTATCAATATTGGAGAAACGTCAATGATGCTGATGTTACTAAGTTCATGAAAATCTTCACCTTTATGGATATCGATGAGATCAAAGGCTATGAGAAGGATGGTGTTAACATCAATGAGGCTAAAGAGCGATTAGCTTTTGAGCAGACTAAGATCATCCATGGAGAGGAAGAGGCTGTTAAGGCCCGTGATGCGGCAAAGGCTCTATTCTCTGTCGGTGCTCTTGGAAATAAGGAAGGAATGCCTACTGCAGAGCTTGATAAGACTTTATTCGAGAATGGTATCGGTGTTCTTGATCTTATTACCAAATCTGGTCTATGTCCAACTAATGGCGAATCAAGAAGACTTGTTACACAGGGCGGTGCAGAAGTGAATGGCGAGAAGGTAACAGATCCGAAGAAGACTTATAGCTTAGCTGATGCTGTTGATGGAGAGTTCATCATTAAGGCAGGCAAGAAGAGATATTTAAGAGTTATCCCTAAATAGGCTAATAAATAGCTCCAGGCTTTGAAGGCTCTGGAGCTTTTTTATTAAGATGATAAAATAATAGAATATGTATCTATTATACCGATATAAGACTGATAAAATATATTTAGTAGTTACTATTATTGTTAACTTCCTTATAAAGTTCCACTAAAAACCGACAGTTATTGTCATTCTGATCTTGGTAATTCGTTAAAACACAAAGAGAAATATTCATACTTTAACGCCATAGGCACTTGTCCTTTGGTGAAAATTGTGATACTATTTTAGTGGACCGGTGCACTGAAGGAGAGAGTATGTATTTTAGTGATTTTGTTGATGTTCCTAATGAGCAGGGAAAGATAGTTTTCAGAGAGAAATATCAGTCTGTTTATGTTCACTATGAAATAGGGCGTGAGTACAAGAAGGACAAGAAGTACACAATTCCGAAGAGGGTTATAATCGGCAAGGTGAAGGATGGGGATAGAACTAAGATGTACCCTAATGAGAACTATGCAAAATACTTCTCATCTGTTCTTCTTCCTTCTGTCAGGGAAGAAGCAAAGCGCAGCTGTTCGTTAAAGGCAGGAGCATTCATAGTCCTGAACTCAATCATCAAGGAGTATAAACTCGATGAATACCTCAGATCATCTTTCGGGGGCAGCACATCGCTATTGCTGGACTTTGCTCTCTACTCAATCATTACAGAAGACAATGCTGCTCAGCATTACCCGGACTATGCTTTCAATCATCCTCTGCTGACGGAGAAGATGAGGATATACTCAGATTCATACATAAGCGAATTTCTTAAGAATGTTACTCCCGACATGAGAACAGGGTTTCTCAAAAAGTGGAATGAAAACAGAGACAAGAACCAGAAGATATATATTTCCTATGACTCTACAAACAAGAATTGTCAGGCCGGCGACATAGCCTTTGCGGAATTCGGCAATGCCAAGGATGATGATTCTGTCCCGATCATTAACTTCTCGATAGCATTCGACCGGAATAACCAGGTGCCTCTTACCTATGAATCCTATCCAGGCTCAATTAATGACTGCTCCCAGCTCAGCTACTTCGTCTCGAAGCTTGATGCATTCGGCTATAAATCAATCGGCCTTATACTCGACAGAGGGTATTTTACCGAATACAACATCCACTATGCAGAGAACAACGGTTACGCCCTTGTTATTATGAGTAAGGGCAAGAAGGAGTTCTTCGGACTCTTGATAGACTCTGTGAAAGGAACCTTCGAAGACAACTTCGCCAATAAGATACCTTCGTACCATGTATATGGGACAACAGTTAGAAGGCGTGTCTTTGCAAGTGACACGAAAGAGAGGTATGTTCATATATACTTCTCTGTAGATTTATTTACCAATGAAAGAATTGCCTTCGAGAGTAAGATTAACGACTATATTATTGAACTCAATAAACGCATCGGCTTTGACTTCAACTCCACGAAGGAGATAAGCCAGTACTTCGACCTCTATTATGAAGACGTAAAAGATAAGAACGGCAACATAGTCGGACGGAATCTTGTTTCTTTCAAACAAAAACAAGAGGCTACAACCAAAGCCATAAAGAGATGTGGATACTTTACTATAATAACAACAGAGGAGATGACAGCCGAAGAAGCATTCTATCTCTATAAAGGGAGGGATTCTTCAGAGAAGCTTTTCAGGGCAGATAAGTCATTTCTGGGAGGAAGGACATTAAGATGCCATACCGAGGAAAGGAGCCAGGCTAAGTTCTTCATCGCATTTATTGCACTCATCATACGAAACAGGATGCATAACCTTATAAAGGAGTACACGATAAAGATTGGCAAGAGAAGCAATCGCTTTAATGTCTCGAGCGCAATCGCTGAGTTGGAAAAGCTTGAACTTGTAAGAATCGCCAATGGCGAATACAAGCTTGACCACTCGCCAACCAGGATACAGAAACAATTCTTCCAGGCTTTCGGCATCAGCGACAATGAGCTTTCCGATTCCATCAATTCCATAATTTCAATTCTCTCCGGAGAAGAAAAGGAAGCGGCAGAGAAGCAAAAGGAGAAGAAGCTTGTAACTACAGAAGACAGCGATGACAGTGATGATGGCGCTGGATTCTCTTTGGGGGAAGGCGCAGAGTTTGACGAGGAACTTTAGAGATGAGAGAGAAAACAGTAAAGTCGATTAATGAGGAAATTAAGAAGAAAGAGGAACAGCTTGTTAAAGCAAAAGAAAAGTACGAGAAGATAGCAGCCGAATTGATGAAACTGAGAAAAAAGAAGGAAGAAGCTGAGGCGAAGAAGATAATGGCTGCCTTCAAGAAGAGTGGCAAAAGCTTGAACCAGCTGATGACCTTCTTAGGCGGTTAATGAACCTTTGTTTGTCTTTTTAGTGGACCTTTCTCTGGAAGTTAACAAATATCCATGGATCATTAGAGCTAAAAATAGGAAGAGATCTGAGCTTGGATTGT
>CAVHSB010000067.1:1779-10318 GCA_963638635.1 Flexilinea sp. | reverse complement strand
AGAGACAAAGGCAATCGACAAGGCACATGGCATCACGAGCTTCTCAATGGATGCTACTAAATCAGCAAGGATAATCCTAAGCGATAATTCTGATGCAACAACAGTCGTACATGAGATGTTCCACGTTGCGCTCAAATACAACCAGCAGGCAAGGTCAGAGCTTAGGAAGAGCGTAAGGAAGCAGATCAAACAGCGGAAGCGAAGGTCGCAGAGAAAGAAAAGAGAATAGACAATACCTATATCTTTGCAGACTTCTCTGAGACAGATGTTGAGAACATGATAGATGCCGACGTATTCGTTCCGGATGCCCTTTTCAATAAGTATGGACAGAATGAGAAGGTTAAGCAGGAGATTGCAGAGAGAAGCACAATGGAGGTCTTCCTCGCAGACAACGAGGTAAGAAGAGCGCTTGTGGACAACCTTCAGATCAATGACTTCCTTAAAGCCTGATATGGCACATGAAACATTTATAAGACAATCAAGAGCAATATATTACTTGGAGTATGAAGAATTCTAAAGAGCAAAAATGCCAATAAATATACTCTCTCAGTGTACTAGTAAATGCCATAAAATGACAAAAATAAAACCTCTAAATCTTGTAATCATTAATACTACAACAATTTATAGAGGCTATTATTTGCCCAAGACGAGACTCGAACTCGTACGTCCTTGCGGACAAGGGATTTTAAGTCCCTTGTGTCTACCATTCCACCACTTGGGCAACAACATAAATATAAAGAAAAAAAATCAAAAAAGAAAGAGTCTTTTAACTATTTAATCAAGCTTTTTGAAGCTTTCCGTCTACTATAATCAATTCTGGATCAGATAATCCATTGCTAGATAAGTACTTCTCTTTATATAGCTCATATCTTTCCCCGCTATATTTATCCAATAAGCTCTTGAAGAAACCCAGGAGCTCCTCACCTTCTAGATGAGGATTATCATAAAGATAAGAGAGAGAATCTTCTATCCATCTATCATCAAGAGATGAAGCATATAGACTCTCTATAGCACATAGTGCCCCATTCAATTTTCCGAATGTATCTACAAAGTCATTTACATCAATGTATCTAGAAAGATTCCATTGATTGTTGGCAAGCTTAACAATGTAAGTATCAAAAAGGAATCTGAGTTTCAACAGAGAGTGAATAAAGAATCTGACATCGTCCATAGTCTTAATGAACTCAAAATCAGAGAATGTGAGAAGAAAGAGCTTATCATCATGTGGAACCTTTATCTTATATATTATTTCAGAGGCTATAGCGATGAACTCAGGGAAATCAATGAGAGAATAATGAGGGATGTTGTTCTCTTCTCTTACCTTCGCTCTTATATGCTCTTCGTTCGAGAACAACAAAGCCGAATCAATAGAGCCTATGAAATCATCACTATCACCCTCTACATGTGTCTTTGCATTATTCCACCACTCATCTGCAGTGCTATCTAAAAGAGGAGCTATTGAGTCTCCGTAGTAGAATCTATTCCAGATGCGCTCTGCCATACCCTGCTGTATGAATCTATCAAAATGTGAGAGTGCATTCCAGACAATTCTGATAATCTCATGATCCTTATCATCTGATGCTAAATCTAAAAGCTTTGAATATAAGACATCTGTCTCTTTGCTTTGAAGCTGTCTTGAATTCATTATCTCAAAGTAATGATTGAGATCAATTGATTCATCAAGAGAAAGACGTAGTATATAGACATTGTTGATTAGGTAGTCAAAGAAGCTAGCTTTATCGACATCTCTCAAGAAGTCATTGAAATAACGATATGAGCTGTAAAATATATGGTTACTATCAATCTCGATATCTCTTTCCTTTATTCTAGCTAGTGCATACTCGCTCTTGCTTCTAGCTTCAAAATGAAGATTTATTGAATCTTTCAATTCTGACAAAGACAAAAGAATCGTCAATGCTGTAAGTCGCTGCTGACCATCTACAACCTCGTAGGAGCTATCTCTTTTGAAAGTTACGAGAGTACCAATATAATACTCTTTAACACCCTCACATCTTGCCCTATCTATATCCTTTACAAGGCATTTGAGATCTTCTCTTCTCCATGCAAAATCTCTTTGGTAAATAGGAATGATATATTCATCCTTCCCTAAAAGCTCCTTTATAGCCAAAACGTCATTCATTTATCCACCTCTTGAAATCCTCTGAGAAATCTATTGCTCTAACTGGCTTTGTCCCTCTTAGTGCTATATTCCTCATATCGCAAAGCCTAGAGCTTAAATCATAGGTATATACATCATATGGAGTTGATGAATATAGAATGATTGGGAATATGGATTCTGGTGCCAATATATGCTTGTTTATTCTATCTATAGAGACAGAAGAATCTTCAAGTCTCAAAGAGAATGAATACTTGAATAATATAGAAATTGCCTTCTCTGTCGATGACTTGCCGAATCTATCAAGCATTAAAAGCGAAAGAGAGAGAAACAAATCAAAGCATGAAGACTCGGAAGGAAGAGAGAAATCAATAGAAGAAAGCAAAGGAGGGAATCTTGTGCTGACCAGATCAAGAAGCTCATCTAAAAGTCGATTATAGCAGAAGCATCTCTTAAAAAAGTTCTGTCCATTAATTATAGTGCTATCAAGCTCAAAGGACTTCATGCGCTTCAAATATGGATACTCAGCATCTTCGCTAATACCTTCAAAGGAAGCTAGCTCCTTCATTGAAAAAGAAGGAGCGGGAAGAGAACGTCTCCAATAGTATATAGGATGCCATATGCGTAAAAGCTGCGAGAGTCTATCTCTGCCTATACTCTCCCATCTTGAACATACATCCAGCTTTTCCCCCTCTGTCTTATCTCTCATAGAGCAAAGATGATATGCCTTCAGAATATCGGAAGGATCAAGAACAACACCACGTTCAATACCATCATCAAAGAATGAGAAGCTATCCTCAAGCTTCTCCAGCTCTATGACAGTAAGATATAGAGAGTCAGAGAAGAATCTCTTAAATTCGTCTATATCAACAAAAGACAAAGCTCTTTTAATAGCTTCATTGTTAGCCTTAAGCTTATTGACCTCTTCAACGCTCCAGCGTCTTTCAAGCTCCGGATAGTCAAAGCCTATTGCTTTTGCAATCAATGATAGCGTAATCAGCCTAGCTGCTCCGTCAATGAGATCAGCTTTAACATAGACTATCTCACCAAGTGAGTATGAACTCTTATTCATCTCCTTGCTTATATCTTCAACAACCCCTTCACTTGCTTTTGCATTCCATGTATATCTCTTAAAAGATGGAAGCCTTCTTCCCTTTTGCATATTCAGGAATTCAAGCGCAGTTATCTTATCAACCTTTATAAAGCCCATAGCGTAAATATAGCAATAAGAGGCTCTTTATTCCACTTTGCATAATCCTAGGTTGGTGCTATTTTCTAATCATGCTTATTTTAGTTATCAATCCAGGATCTACTTCTACAAAGATTTCTCTATATGAGAACAGAAAAGAACTATTTACAGAATCAATATTCCATGATGCACCAGTGCTTCTGGCCTTCAAGACAACAAATGGCCAATTGCCAATGAGACGTAAAGTCATCGAGGACTTTCTTAAAAAGCATTCCTATACACTTAAGGATATTGACCTCTTCATAGGAAGAGGCGGCTGTGCATATTCTCAGCCATCAGGTGTTATGGAGATAGACAAAAGGCTCTATGAGGATACAAAGGAAGATAAGGGTGGATCTGATCACCCTGCAAAGCTTGGTGTGATGCTTGCCTATGAATTCTCTATGGAATATGGGAAAAGAGCATTCACAGTAGATCCAACTAATGTGGATGAGCTTGATGACATTGCTAGGATAACAGGCATCAAGGGCGTATATAAAAGAGCTCAATCACATGTACTCAATCAGAAGGGAATAGCAAGAGAGCACGCAGCAAAGATTGGTAAGAGATACGAGGATTGTTCATTCATAGTATGCCATATAGATGGCGGAATAACTATAAGCGCACATAAAGATGGGAAAATGATAGACGGAACTGAAGGTGCTGGAGGAGATGGACCATTTACACCTACTCGCCTAGGTTCTATTCCAATAATGGAGACTGCAATATACGCCGAGACTCATGAAAAGGGGGAACTTGAGGCAATGTGCTCGAGAAAGGGAGGCTTCGTATCACACTTTGGAACCTCTAACTCGGATAAGGTGCATAAGCTCGTAGAAGAAGGAGATGAGCATGCAGCTATTGTATGGCATGCGATGATCTACCAGATAGAGAAGGAGATAGGTGCTATGGCTGCAGTACTCAAAGGCAAGGTTGACGCAATCCTATTAACTGGTGGTCTTGTAAGATTCAATGACATAACAGAATCCATAGAGAAAGATTCTTCTTGGATTGCTCCTGTATTTGTATATCCAGGAGAGGTTGAGCAGGAGGCTCTATGCTACTCTACCCTAGATGCGCTAGAAGGTAAAAGACCACTGAATAAATATACAGGTGAGCCTGTATTCAAAGGATTTGATTGGGATGTACTTTGATTCACACTTTCACTATACATCCATTCTTTCAAAGGATGATAGCTATAGGCTTCCAGGGGATCTTATAGGCATTGATGTTGCTATAAATGCTGGAGATATCAAGGAGAGGATAGAGAAAATACCAAGCAAGAATATATTCATATCCTCTGGCTCAGGACCTTGGGTATTGGATTATGATGGCTTTGTTTCAGTTAATGATGAGCTTGAGAGGCTTCAAAAGGAGATAGAGCTTTATAACAGCGATGCAATAGGTGAATCTGGCTTTGATAACCATTGGAGCTATGGGACAAAGGAAGAGCAGCTAGAGCTTTTCAGAGGACATATAGCACTTTCAAAGAGGTTTGACAGAGCCTTGATAATCCATACAAGAGATGCAGATGAGGAGATTGCAGCTGTCATGAATGAGCTTGGAGATAGAGTAATATTCCATTGCTTTGCATCTGATTTTGCACTAATGAAGAAGGCTCTGGATAGAGGTGCATATATTTCCTTCTCCGCAACGCTTACATATAAGGCTAATGAGCAAATAAGAGAAGCATTGAAGCTATGTCCTATTGATAGGCTTCTATATGAGACAGATTCCCCATATCTTCCTCCAAGAAAGCTAAGAGGACAGATAAATACACCGGAGAATACTGAGATAACTCTTGATTTGATTGCAGAATTAAGAGGTGAAGATAGAGATAAGATCAAAGAGAGTGCTATCGAAAACCTATATAGAGTATTAGGTCGTAGAGAAAGCGAAGCTAAAAGGAACATCATCAGCTGTTGAGAGTGCGTCGCTTATAGCTTTGTCCCAATCTGGATTTATAGAGATTATGTTTCTATATCCAGAGAAGGCTGCTGCATCTCTGAAATCCATATAGAGCTTAAGATCTGTATCCTCAATGAACGAAAGAGCACAGGATGGAGATGGAATAAGAACCTCTCTTATCTTTAGATTCTCAAACTCTTCCTTGATGCTATCTATATTAACAACAGATATCCTCTCTTCATAAGCTATCAGCTCTAAATATGCATGCTTTTCCTTGAGCCTTTCCGCAAGCTCTACCTCATCCTTGCTCTTTGAATTATAAAGAATAGCAATTTCAGGATGGCTCTTACCGCTTAATGCTTTTTCAAAAAGAGAGAGATTATCAAAAGTGAATTTGCGGCCATTACCTATATTAATAGAGATTGCATTCTCTACATCCACGACTGCCGGAGGAAAAGCAATTATGAGATCTGAATCCCTTAGCTCCTCACCTTCTCTTTTATAGCTTGTTCGGTATTTAAATGATAATCTTTTAGGCTTAGAGAGATTATTAATATATTGATCTGATATAAGCGGACTATAGACAAATGTGACAGTCACCCTTGTAAAGTAGAAAGCCAAAGGAATACAAATAACCAGCAAAAGACAAAAATAAGGAATGAGTTTCTTTAGCTTCATGAGCCAATGTTAAATAAGAATAATTTAATTATCAATAGTAGATAAGTATTATCATTTCTTGCATTTAATCGGTATTTTGTTGCAAAATGCCATCTTTTTCGCTAAATTTATAGCGATATAGAAATTCAAGGAGGCTTATCCTAATGATCAGTTACAAAGAGTTAGGCTTAGTAAATACAAGAGATATGTTTGCTAAGGCAGTAAAAGGTGGTTATGCTATTCCTGCTTACAACTTCAACAATATGGAGCAGATGCAGGCAATCGTTCAGGCTTGTGTTGCAACAAAAAGCCCTGTAATCCTACAGGTATCAAAGGGCGCTAGAGACTATGCAAACATAAATATTCTTAGAAACATGGCACGTGGTGTCGTAGAATATGCTCATGAGCTTGGATGCGATATCCCAATCACACTACACCTTGATCATGGTGATTCCTTTGAGACATGCAAGGATTGCATCGATAATGGTTTTTCAAGCGTAATGATTGATGGATCTCATCTTCCATATGAAGAGAACGTTGCGCTTACTAAGAAGGTAGTAGAATATGCTCATCAATTCGATGTAACTGTTGAAGGAGAGCTCGGAGTTCTAGCTGGAATCGAAGATGAGGTATCAGCTGCACAGTCACATTATACAAGACCAGAGGAAGTTGAGGACTTCGTTGCAAAGACTGGAGTAGATTCTCTTGCAATCTCAGTAGGAACAAGCCATGGTGCTTATAAGTTCACTCCAGAGCAATGCACCAGAAACAAGGATGGAGTTCTAGTTCCACCAGAGCTAAGATTCGATATTCTAGCAGAAATTGAAAAGAAGCTTCCAGGCTTCCCTATTGTTCTTCATGGGTCTTCTTCTGTTCCTCAGGAATATGTAAAGATGATCAACGAACATGGCGGAAAGCTCAAGGACAGTGTTGGAATACCTGAGGAGCAGCTCAGAAAAGCCTCTAAGAGTGCTGTCTGCAAGATTAATATCGACTCAGATGGACGCCTAGCTATGACAGGTACCATCAGAAGAATACTAGATGAGAAGCCAGCTGAATTTGACCCAAGAAAGTATCTTGGACCTGCAAGAGAAGCTCTAAAAGAGATGTATATGCATAAGAACATCGATGTCCTTGGATCTGCAGGACATGCTCTTGACTGATAAGATATTAATGCTCCGGAAAAATCTGGAGCATTTTTATTTAATTCTTTTGACACTAGTCTGTTATTTATGATAATCTAACGAAGTATGACTTGTCATGCGTATTCTCTATGAGAAAATATAGACAATTTTTGCCTATTTTGGGAGTTTAATGGCTACTAAAGATTTAAGAATCAACCGCCAGATCAGGGCGCATCAGGTTTTCGTTATTGATGAAAACGGTGTACAGAAAGGCATCATGAGCAATTACGATGCTTTTAATTTAGCAGAAGAAGCAGGCTTAGACCTTGTAGAGGTTTCACCTAATGCTAATCCACCTGTTTGCAAGATTCTGGATTTCGGCAAATATCGTTACGAAATGGAGAAAAAGCAAAGAGAAGCAAAAAAGAATCAAGCTGTAGTAAAGATTAAGGAAGTCAGAATGCAGCCAAAGATTGAGAAGCATGATCTTGAGACAAAGAGCAAAGCCATAGCAGAGTTCCTAGCAGATGGTAATAAGGTCAAGGTCTCAGTCAGATTCAGAGGAAGAGAATTAGCTCATCCTGAATTTGGAAAGATGGTTCTTGATAAGATTCTTGAGACTCTTACAGAAAATGGAGTATCATACAACTTAGATAAAGGTGCACTCATGGAAGGTAAGATGATGTCCATGACTGTATCTCCAGCAAGGAAATAACCTCCGTATGGAGATTATAATAAGTAGCTTTTGGGGTTCTTGTTCCCAACGGCACTAATAGGAGGGCAATTGAAATGCCTAAGATGAAAACAAGAAAAGCAGCTGCAAAGCGCTACAAGGTTACCGGATCTGGCAAGGTCGTGATCAAGAAGCAGGGTCTACGCCATATTCTCACAAAGAAGAGCTCTAAGAGAAAGATGAATCTTCGTCATCCTGGAGTTCTTGCCGACATAGAAGCAAAGAGAGCAAAAGAAATGCTCCCTTACGCTTAATTAGAAGGAGTGAGATAAAATGCCAAGAGCAGTTGACGGAACAAAAAGAAAGGACAGACGTAAGAAAATTCTCGACCAGGCTAAGGGCTATTTTGGTCGCAGAAGCACCAACACTCGTATTGCAAAAGACGCAGTAGCTAAAGCTGGTCAGTATGCATACAGAGGCAGAAAAGAGAAGAAGAGAGACTTCAGAAAGCTTTGGATTGCAAGAATCTCTGCTGCAGTACAGGCTGAAGGTCTAAACTATTCACAGTTCATGCATGGTCTAAAGCTTGCAAACATTGACATGAATAGAAAGGCACTCTCTAACATGGCTATTGAAGATAAAGCAGCTTTCTCTTCACTATGTGCTGAAGTTAAGAAGGTCCTCGCTTAAGAGATATAGTTAAGGAGGCAATATGACAACAATTGATGGGAGTAAACTAATAGCATCCAGACTTAAGGCAGCAGCTCTTAGAGTTGAAGAACAAAGAGAGGAAATCAAAGATCTTAAGTCACGATTGAGACTTGTTGAAATGC
>CAVHSB010000067.1:0-1731 GCA_963638635.1 Flexilinea sp. | reverse complement strand
GCAGAAGGCTTTGGAGTTGATTCAGAGGATAGCGGTGAAGATGATTTCTTTGGCGATGATTTCTAATTTGTCCAAATAAAGTTAAGGAGTCCAAATGGGCTCCTTTTTTCACTAATCTACTTTTTAATTTATCTAAGGTATGGTAATATCTAGTTGCCTATAGGTGGTCTATCACAAGCCTCTTGGAGCAAACCATACAATATGGGATCTAGAATAGCTTTGCCGCATTGCTCCTGCCCTTTGGGTTAAACAGGGAACAGAACGTGAGCAAACAAGGATCCCCCCTTGAACATTAGTTCAAGAGCAGTTGAGACCTACTATAGGTTTTTATTTTTTCTGATTATGAGTATACTTACTCTGTTATGAGAGAAGATAAGCTAAGACAAATCGAATACATTTCAGTTCCGGATTCAATCAAGAATAATGACCTAGGCTCATTCAAGCTAGATTCGAAAAGGAAGCTACCTGTACAGCTAAAGGAAGGAAAGAAGCATTTAGATGCAGATGACCTAACTGTTGAGAATATCGTTACTGGTATGCTTACAATCATCGCATATGATGAAGGAAATCCAAACTTCAATTATTACAAAGGCTTCATTGAGGCATTACAGCCTACCCTACCTGAAGAGCTCAATAAGGCAGCTATAGCTAAAGAGCAGCAAAAGGACTATGACTTTGCAGAAGAGCTGTTTCTGGCTGTATATCATTTAATGCCACAATCAGCATCATGCATAAACCTAGCAACTCTTTATTCATATATGGCAGTTGATGCCAAAGAGAAGAAGGATGAGGAGAAGGAAGATGAGTTCTTATCCAGAGCTAAGGCAACGCTTAAGGATGGCCTTGTAAGATTCGGTGAGAATGAGGCTATTCTATCTGAGCTCTCTTCCTTTGAAGCCTATATGGGCAATCTTGAAGAAGCAAAGGAATACCTTGAACGCTATCTTGCTGTAGCAAGTGAAGGAGAAAGAAAGCAGGAGCTTAAGAAAGTTCTGAAAGAGATTAACATGCAGCTTGATATGGATGAGAAGTTCAAGGAAGCTTATGACTTTGTCATGCTGAATATGCCAGATAAAGCACTTGCTTCAATTGATATATTCATCAAGGGCAATCCTAAAGTATGGAATGGATACTTCATGAAAGGCTGGGCACTGAGAATTGCTAAGCGCTATAGCGAAGCAAAGGAAGCACTTCTTGAGTGCATTAAGCTGGGCGAAAGCAATAGCGACATATATAACGAGCTATCCATATGCGAGCTAGAGAGCGGCAACAGAGAGCTTGCTAAGACATATCTGGAGAGCGCTGTTGATCTTGATAGCGAGAATCTATCTGCGATATCGAACTTAGCAGTTCTGAATATGATGGATGGAGATTTAGATGAAGCAAGAGAGTATCTTGAAAAGGCAAGATACCTTGCAGGAGATGATGCAATAGTCAAAAATCTTATAGATGAATATGAGAAGACTACTGGCGAAAAGATCGGCGAAGTAATCCATGAAGAGATCATCCATGACGATAGCAGTGAAGAAGATCCAAATGATGATGGATATGAAAGAGAAATGAGGGTCATCAGGGGCGAGGATTCGGGCGATGAGTCGTGCAATTGCAAAGATGGCGAATGTACATGCGGGAGAAATAAATGAGATTAATTTCTAAAAGCGCAGAAGAGACTGAAAACTTCGGCAAGGAGCTTGGTGAGAAGCTAAAAAAAGGCCAGGTAGTATCCTTAAG
>CAVHSB010000066.1:0-11056 GCA_963638635.1 Flexilinea sp. | reverse complement strand
GACAACTATAGATCCCTTCTATGGTCCATCTGATGGACTTGTTGATAAAGTCACCTACTACATCAATGGCGAAGAGGTCAAAGAGATAGAAGATAGGAACGTCCAATTCGCTGAGAGCGGTATATATTATGAGGTACAGCATGGCAAGGGCCAGAAGTCCGGCTTCTATTGCGACCAAAGAGATAACAGAAAGCTTATTGAAGAGTATGCAAAGGGGAAAAGGGTCTTAGATGTATGCTCATACACAGGAGGCTTTACTCTACATGCTCTCAAAGCAGGAGCTTTAGCTGTAGATGCTATAGATTCATCAGAGTCTGCTCTTAGACATCTGCTTTTTCAGGTTCATCTAAATGAAGATAAGAAAATACTTCCAGAAGGCTCTAGAGATAAGGTAACAATCAAGAGCGCAGATGCCTTTGATTACATGAGAGAGATAGAAGAGGATAAATACGATCTTATAATTCTCGATCCACCTAAGCTTGCAAAGACAAAGAGCAAACTTGAAAATGCGCAAAAGGCCTACAAGGACCTCAATAGAGTTGCTATGCGCAAGATCAAGGACGGAGGGATAATAGCAACCTTCTCATGCTCTGGAGCAATGACTCGAGAGCTATTTCAGCTGACACTAGCATGGGCAGCTGCTGATGCTGGGGTTGAGGTACAGATATTGAAAACGCTTAGTGCAGGAGAGGACCACCCTGTAAGAATGTCATTTCCAGAGAGTGAGTATCTGAAGGGCTTCATTATCAGAGTCATAAAGCATTGATGAACAGGATATCGATAAACAGCCTAGAGGAGATGACAGAGAAGGATTCTGGGGTCAGGCTATTAAGAGCTAAATCCGCACCTCTTGTCATCGTCTTTCTCTATAACACCTTCCATGTTGATACTATATCTGCAATGCCCTCCATAGAGTTCTCAAATAAGCTTGAGGAGTTCTTGAAAGAAAACTCTGAGGCAGAGGAGATACTCGAGGAGGAGCTTGAAGCGGAGAGCAATGAGACTCTCTTTGAAAATGAAGAGTTAGAAGAGAGAGTCAAAAGATATATCTCTACTTGGCTTGGCGAAGATAAGCGCTACATAAGACGCTATAGAAATGCAGAGAAGATTGAGATCATTGAGCTCGACACCGGCGTATCGCGCCTATTTTCGTACATATCCAAAATATTAAGCTCTGATTCTATATCTACAGAGACAAGCTTCAACTATGTGCTATTCCAGCTGAATAACCTTGCTGAGAATCTAAATGATGATCCAGAGAGAAGAATCAAGGAATTAGAGCTTAAGAAGAAAGCAATCGATGAGGAAATCAAACGAATTGAGAGAACAGGAGAAGTCAAGACCTTCACTCCTAGGGAGACGATAGAGACACTCAAGGATATTGAGAACAGAGGAAAGGAGCTTATTAGTGACTTCTCGCAAGTTGAAGATAACTTCAGATCAATAATACGAGAGACCATGGATAAGCAAAATGAGATAAACATAAGCAAGAATAAGGTATTCGCTTATGCCCTATCATTAAACTATGAGCTTACAAAGACAAACCAATGGCAGTCCTTCAATGCCTTCTGGTCATATATGCGAGACAACAAGGATGACAGAATATCAAGTCTCGCAGAGTCTATCAAAGGCTATCTTGATGCTAATGAGGATAAGCGAGAGTATGATACATCCTTTCTTATGGCACTTAGAAAGATCCTCTTTGAATCTGGAAAGAAGATAGTAGATAGGAACTCTGCTCTTACCCAGAAAATGAGCAGAGTAATGGCATCAACTACTAAAGCAGACAGGAAGGGCCTTGATGAGATAATATCGAGAATCATGAATGAGTCTAAGAGGCTCAGAGAGAAGCCCGAAAAAGAGGCAAATATAACCATAGAAATTGATGAAGGCCCCGAATTGATGTTCCCTATGTCTAGGATTCTTCAGCAAAAGAAAAGCAATAGCAATATAAAGGCTATCGAATTCAAAGACGAAGAGACAAGCCTTGATGCGATATTATCACTCAAGAGAGAGTTTCATATAGATGAGAAGGAACTTAAAGATAAGATATCTATGATGTTCCATCAAAATGGGAATATGCCATTTACTCTCAAGGAGCTATCAGAGAGGTATCCTATAGAAAAAGGACTCGAGGAGATAATCACCTATATACTATTAGCTGAAAAGAGTGGATATAGAGATGAGAATGCAATAGAAGAGATTATCTACAGCTTCAATGAGAGAAAATACAAAGTCAGACTACCAAGGATAGTATTCATAAGAAAATGAGCGCAAATACACCATGGGCAGAGAGTGCCATAAAGCTCTTAAAAGGGCCTATTTATAAAAGCAAAGACAAAAGACAAATCTGGAACTCAATCATCGATGATGAGGAGAATCTCAATGACTATTTCTCAGCCATAGGCTTGAGAGTTCATCTAGATAAATCAGATGGATACGCATATTTAGAGCAAATTGATGATGCAATACTCGAAGGAATGGAAGAAGAGAGTGATGAGGATGAGATACAGAGTCTTCCACGCCTCATAAGACGCCAAACGCTCTCATATAATCAATCCATGCTTTTAGTGCTCATCAGACGAGAGCTTAGCAAATTTGAGTCATCAAGCGCTGAAAGCGAAGCATTAATACTCAAAAAGAGCGACATAGCTGACTTCTATAAGAGCTTTTCAAAGGATTATGCAGACCAAGCAAGGACAGATAGGGCACTTGATTCAATGATAAAGTCCTTTGTTAAGCTGACCTTCCTCTTTGATGATAAAGGCTACTCAAAGGATGCATATATACCAGATGATGCAGAGTTTGAAGTCAGTCCTATAATCAAAGCA
The DNA here is from genome assembly GCA_963638635.1 of Flexilinea sp. Classification (GTDB taxonomy): domain Bacteria; phylum Spirochaetota; class Spirochaetia; order Sphaerochaetales; family Sphaerochaetaceae; genus Ornithospirochaeta. The sequence continues at coordinate 8,225 of CAVHSB010000066.1, read as the reverse complement.
AAGATAGATATCACATTCATGAAGGAATTTCTTGAAAAGATGCAAAACGAGGTGAATAAATGAGCCGGGATCTATTTTCAGATAAAAACAATGGCTATAAGCTCAAGACGCTGCAATTGCTTAATTGGGGAGTATTCAATGAAAGCGTTGTAACATTTGAATTCAATAATGCATCAACAATACTCACAGGCCTGAACGGAAGCGGAAAGACTACAACCGTAGATGCTATACTGACTCTGCTAGTTCCTTCAAATCTGCGCTACTACAATCTCTCCTCTGATAGCATCAAGAAAAGAGAAAGAGACGTTGAGAACTATATTCTAGGCTCCTATGGCTCCTATTTAGAGCAGGATGGAAGCGGTAGTGCAAAATGTCTCAGAAAGAAGGAGGAGGTATTATCACTCCTTGATGGGATATTCTTCGATGAGAATAAAAACAGCTATGTGACACTTCTTCAGGTAAGATACTTCTCATCTGGAGATATCAAGACAACCTATATAATCAGCGATAGAGAGCTAAGGCTTGAAGAAATCAAAACAATAGATATAAGGCCAGGAGCTAGATGGAACCGTGAGGTTGAAGCACTCGGTGCATATGTAACAGATTCATCAAACACATACACAGAGAAGCTCATATCAAAATTCGGACTCAAAAGCAGAATAGCGCTTAAGCTCTTTTCACAGACTGTCGGGATGAAGGTTCTTGGGGATGTAACCTCCTTCATAAGACAATACATGCTTGAAGATAAATCTCCTCTGAAGGAATATGAGGCTCTCAAGTCAAACTTCAGTGAGCTCAAAGCGATAGATAATGAGATAAAGAAGACAGAGATTGAAGTCAAGGAGCTGGAAAAGGTCCTCAAAGCAGGAGACGAATACACACAAGCTAAGGCTGAATATATAAAAGCAGAGAACAATGAGAAGGCTGAAAAGCATTGGTTTATAATCCATGCAAAGGCTACTGCAGAGGACGAAATCAGAAGCAAGAGGATAGATATCGAAGCGCTAAATGAGAAGCGTGCAATAAGCAAAGCTAAGAAAGAAGAGCTCAGCGCAAGGCTCTATTTTCTTGAAAACAATGAAGATGCAAAGGCAATAGAGAGAATCAAAACAGCAATAGAGCTCAAGAGAAAGGATGAGGCTGTAATAAGCGATAAATACACATCCTATACATCATCCTATGAGAAGCTTAAATCGCTTGGTGCAAATCTGAAAAGGATAGAGAATGAAGAGGCCTTCCTTGATAACCTTAAGAGCATTCCGGCTCTAATATCCAATGTAAATGCAAACAAGGATAAGGCAGAGAAAGAGAAACAGGAGCTAGAACAATATATAAGAGATGATGATGCTGAGAAAAAGAAAGCTGAAAATGAGCTTTCATATCTTTCTCGCAATAATACAAACATACCTGAGGAATATGATGCAATAAGAAAGGATATTGCAGAATACCTCGATATAAGCCCATCAGAGCTTCCATATGCAGGAGAGCTTATTGCACTGAAGGACGGAGAAGAGAGATGGGAAAGAGCGGCAGAGAATGTGCTTGAGCCATTATCTCTATCACTCATTCTAAAGCCTGAGCATATTGCCAAAGCTGAAGAATATCTTGAAAGGAGCAAGAGCGAGAAGCTTATAAGAGTCATTAAAGCAGAATCTACCATCCATGATAGCACCATAGAAGATGAAAAGCTCATTGGAAGCAAGCTCAATATAAGAGCTTGCACCTATAATAGCTTCATCAAGGAATATATAGCTAGAAACTATGACTATAAATGCGTAGAGGATCTCGATGCTTATAGCAGAGAAGCTAAAGCTATTCATATCTCAGGACTCTTTAAAGACAGAGAACGAGAGACTAAGGATGACAGACTTAATTCAAAATCATTTCCTCGCTATCTTGGATGGAACAATGAGAAGAAGAAGGAAGAGCTAAAGGAGAAGATCTATGCACTCTCTGAAGAGCTTGATGACCTCTCAAAAAAGAAGAGGTCAAAGGAAGAGCGAATCAGCAGTGCAGAGCGTTCACTAAGAGAGCTTGAGAGAATCGAGAGCTTCAAAAGCTGGCAAGATGTAGATATAAAAAGCATCCGAGGAGAGATTGCAGCGCTCCAGGATAAGCTCAATATGCTTTTAAAGGACAATGAGAAGCTCAAGAGAATAGAAGAGGAGAAGAGAGAACTAAGAGGCAAGATAGCAGAGCTGGATAAGGAGCTTGAAGATTTTATTGGAAACATAAAAGAACTAGAGCTATCGATCGAATCTATTTCAGAAAGGCTAGCTGAGATAAAGAATGAGGATGAGGCTATCGAGAATGCTATCATAGATGCATTCATCAAGAGCCATAAAGCAGCTATAGCCTACTCTTCCTTTAATGATCTTATATCAAAGCATAGCAAGCTAAGGGCCGAGCTTCATGAAAGGCAGGAAACAGCTAAGAGCATACATGATAGAAAGAAAGACAGGCTTGAGAGAGCTATGCATGACTTCATGGAGCCAAGCAAGGACATAATCGCACCAGAGAGCTCATGGCGAGATGAGGTTAAGGAAGAGTTTGAAGATAAAGCAGAGTATCTTGACGACTTCAGAGCCTTATACACTACTCTAGTAGATGAGAATCTTGTGGAGAATAAAGAGAAGTTCAATGAGTACTTCAAGAATGACATCTCAAATGTAATCGGAGTATTAAGCGAATCTCTCAACAGATGGGACAAGGAAATTGAGAGTGATATAAGAACACTCAACAGAAATCTGAGAAAGATTCCATTCAACAAAGAGAGATGCACTTACATAGAGCTTGAGAAGATGGCTAGCGGCGATAAGGACTATGCTGCCTTCAATAAGGATTTGACTAAGGCAATCCCAGATAAGCTTCAATTGATATCCAGCTCTGATGAGGAGAAGGCAAAGCTGTTTCAAGCCATCAACTCTTTTTTAAGCAAATACAGCGATGATAAGCTCAGACGCAGCGTTCTTGATCTGAGAGGCAAATATAAATTCATCATAAAAGAGAATGACATAGATGGCGATAGCATCAACGTGTATAAGGATACTGCAGCGCTATCTGGAGGAGAGAAAGCAAAGCTCACATACACAATCCTCGCAGCAGCGCTTGCTTATCAATATAATCTTGATAGTGAAGAAGGCAACGGACCATTCAGGTTTGTCATACTAGACGAAGCCTTCAGCAAGAGCGATGCAATAAACTCTGAATATGCATTAGAGCTTTTCAAGGAGCTTGATCTTCAATTAATGGTAATAACACCTAGAAACGGAATAAATCTCGTTGAAGGCTATGTATCATCTCTGCACTTGATTGAGAAAAGAGATGACAATACTTCAAGAGTACAATCTATGACGATAGAGGAATATAGAGACGCTGAATAATGACAAAGAGCGAAGATATAAGAAGATCAGCCTTGAATAAATGGAAGGAGCTTCTCAGAGCAGAAATAAGCGGAGAGGCCTTTCTTCCATGGTTCTACAAGGGCACAAAAAGGGATAAAAAAGCAAGCTTCTCAGATCAAATCAAAGCTCAAGAAGAGCTTTTGAAAAACAGCAAGAGTGAAATCGGCAAAGGCTATAAGATAGAGACAAAGACAATCACATCCAAGCTCTATGGCACTCAAACAGAGATTGAAGCTATATACATAGATACAATTGATGACTTCGTTTATCTCATCAACAAGAAGAGAGAATATCGAAGCTTTCTAAATGCACACAAAGCACTATCTTCCTTCTTTTGTGATAATGGACTATCTCTTTCCACATTAAAGGAATGGGAGCTCGATAATCTAGATGAGCTCATAAAGGATAGAGATGAGAGTGATTACTGGAATATGATTGCACTATCTCTCAAATGGCTTCTAGATAACCCGTGCTCAAATATCTATATAAGGGAGATACCCATAGAGGTTCATAGCAAATTCATTGAGAATAACGCAAGGCTTATTGCATCACTCTATTCACGAATAAAGGGAATCAATGCTTATTCAACCTTAGAGTCCCTCTGTGGACTGAAGACAAAGCAGCCACTTATACGCTTCAGGCTTCAAAATACGAATAGAGAAGAGACTGCACTTCCAAAATCTGCATTCAATGAACTTAAAACTCATGAGGATATATCAAGGATAAAGAAAGCAATAGTAATCGAGAACGAGATTGTCTACCTTACATTTCCAATAGATGATGAGCTTCTAATAATATTCGGATCAGGCTTCAAAGCGGTAGAGGCTCTTGATAGCGCAGGCTTCCTTGACGGCATCAAGCTCTATTACTTCGGAGATTTAGATGAGCATGGCTTAGATATACTATCACTATTCAGGAAGGAACATCCGAATACGGAATCTTTCTTAATGGATATTGATACATATAAAGCATTCTCTATCTATGCTGTAAAAGGCCAGAAAGAGAATATGAGAGATATTGAGAATAACCTTACAGAAAAAGAGCTAGAGCTATTGAGGTATCTTAAAGCACATAGCGATAAAAATAGGCTTGAGCAGGAAAGAATCACCCAAGCCTATATAGTGAAGAATAAATCAAAGCTCTAGTCCTTATCCTCAAGGCTAGCCTTCTTACGTCTCATATATTTGATCTCTGATGGAGTCTTCTTTTTCTTCTGCTTCTTCAGTCCACTGCCCTTCAGAAGCAGTTTGTTTCTCTTATCTGAAATAATGACAAAACCAACAAGAGCAACGACAGCACAGAGCGCGAGACAGAATAGCCAAGCATAGGGGCCATCCATTCCGGGGATGTCAATATTCATTCCAAAGAAGCCTGTAATGAAGGTAGGAAACATCAAGGAAAGAGATATAACCGTAAGACGCTTCATTATGACGTTCATGTTATTTCCGATTACAGAGGCAAAGGCATCCATAGTACCTGTGAGAATATCTGCATAGATATTGGCCATTGCAATAGCCTGCTTATTATCTGTAAGCACATCATCCAGAAACTCAAACTCATCCTCATTATTAAGCTTAAAGTACGGAGTCTTCTGAAGCTTCTCCAATAAGAGCTCATTGGTTGTAAGCGCTGTTGTGAGATATACCAAGGACTTCTGTATTGTCAAAAGCTGTATAAGCTCATAGTTCATGATTGACTTATGAAGCTGCTCCTCAACAAGATCCTTTTGCTTATCGAGATACTTAAGAAGCCTGATATATACAAGAGCAGCACGGCCAAGTATTGAGATTACAAAGCCCTCCTTGGTATCTACAGGGCAGCTTCTGAATCTATGACGAGCAAAGTCATCGATTACTACGCTATCGCCTCTGCATATCGTGAGGACAGTATCTGGATATATTACAACACCAAGAGGAATACAGGATCTCTCAAGAGGGTTATCCTCATCCTCCTCAGAATCTGGAAGGCGCATGATTATTATAGTATGATCATCTTCCTTTTCGATTCTTGCCTGTTCATCAATATCCATGATATCTGCAAGAAGCTCAGATGTGATTGAATACTCATCCTGAAGCACTACGATATCATCTCTATCCATATTACGGACATCAACCCATGTGAATTGCTGATTGCTTGATAGTTCTTTTCTTTTTGTTATCATATTTTCTCCGGGCCTTCCCGAAGAAACACTATGACTCTAGAGAGAAGGCAGCATTAATCAAATTGTTATTGTATTTAGGTAAAGGGTTACTTCCACCGTCGTCCATATTTGGCTCCTTCTTCGAAAGATACTTTACCACATCACATTATTGTGGTAAACACAGCCATTCCAATTTAATTCAAATTATCTAGATTCAGAGATGCAGCATCAAAATGATAATATAGATTATCAAGCATTCTATTCTTCAACGGCCCTAGCATATATACAGGGATATAAAGAATGCTGCCTTCTCTTTTGATAGAGCAATAGACTCCGCAATAGCAAATTCATCAACATCCATTATATTATCTAAAGCCTTATGGCAGCGAACATCTCTTTCTGATTTGACTTCGATCGGAACAACATTTCATCAAAAAAGATAAGCGTATCTGGGCCTGATACCGGCAAATCAACAAAAAGCAGATAAACGCATAAGAATCTCTTTAGCGCTTCTTGCTCCCCTAAAAGCTTCTTTTGCTTCTTTATTCTCAAGGAAGTTCAGCTCAATGAAATTCTTATTGTCTCCTTACCCCATGCTCTTTATCAGAAAATGTCTTACAAACCTAACAAGCGCCAGCTACTAAAAGAGCCTGTTTATTATCCTTGCAAAAGCTATCTATTTCATCCAAAGCAGACCTAAAAAGCATAATTACTTACTACACAAAGAAATCATAACTACTTTGTCTCTTTTTCTACTCTTTTACTTGATTTTTGTCCGTTTTCCGAGTCTTTTAGCTAATTTTGTCCGTTTTTCCTAACACTTTCGACATCATTAACAACTATTTCAGCAAGCTTTGATGCACTGTAGACTATAGGAATCTTATCAAAGTTGGAATCTAGAGAGATGATTTTCTCTTTATCATTTACAAGATCCTTGATGATTCTTATTTGCTTGGCAACATCATCTGTGCAATTCCATCCGACATGGTATTTCTCAATATACTCAGCAGATGGGATTACAGTATATACAAGCTCTGTAACCATAAAAGGACGATGGGCATACATAGCCTCAACTATAGTATTGATGCCAGCACGCCCCGCTATGATATCTGATGCGGCTAGATACTCATTAACGTTATTGACAAAGCCAGCAATGACAAGCTTAACGCTGCTGCCCTTATAGTGGTTCTCGATACGCTCAAGCTTCTTCTTCATTGCTTTGTCTATTCCGCCTAGAACAACAACCTGTACTGGAAGATTCTCCTTATAAAGACTCTCAAGAAGAGCAAGGGATCCAATTCCCTCTCCTCCTAGGTTCAATTGCATAGTGAACATATCTGAAAGCTTCAAGCGAGCTCTAGCCTCCGTCTTTGTAAGTCTAGGGCTATTTGCAACATTAGCCTGCAGTGGAAATGGTGCAATCTCAATAGTCTCTGGACGCTGTCCCATCTTCTTGACTCTTTCAGCACCCTCTTCAGTTGAAATATAGAACTTTCGGATATCATCAGAGATAGTCGCAACAGGAGCTGAGAATACATCAGTTGCAAAGTAATATACTGGGATATCCATATCAAGATTCTTAAGCATTGCAGAAAGCACAGTTGAAGCATATGGATGAGTACAGAAGAAGAAATCAACAGGAGATTCTTTCATATTGGATACGAAGGCTCTCTCGCAATGCTTTATTCCAAACCTAACAGCAGTCTCCATACCATTGGTATCTGAATCATTATGACGGCTTAGCTTTCGCTCAAGCTTTGAGTTTTTGAGCATCTTACGCCACCACCACTTATTAATAGCGCCAAGCCATCTGATATCCAGATAATCAAAGAACTCCTCTAAAGCTACAGTATGGCCCATACCCTCTAAAGCTTCTTTAACAGCCTCAGCTGGAACATAATGTCCTTTACCCCCATCAACATATACACAGACAGCTCTCATCTCAATCTCTTCACTTCGTCTAAAACCAGCATAGTATGCATTAAAACAATAGCTTATAATGTTTATGAAACTACTCAAATAAGCCAAATTAAGTGTAATATGTTATTCGTTAAAAGACAATTAATCTTAATTTGAATAGTTATCAATCATTAGGAGAAGAGCATATGAGCAACATGTGGCATGTCAAGAATTGGTTCAGAGTTGGACATAATATATCATGGTCACTTAATTTTCATACGCTCTTTGCTTTTCTCTATCTATATAAGCCATTTGATAACAAATTCACATTAAGCGAAGCTGATAAGAAGCACAGGTTCATACTCTCATATCTCAGAAAGGACCATGGAGATATCATAGAAAAATACAGAAGCATTGAAGAAACAGATAATAAGTGCACTGTGCGTTATATCTGGACTCTATGGTGGCAGGGTGAAGAGAGTGCACCACCTCTTATCAAAAGGTGCTTTAAGGAAATGAAAGGCAATGCAAATGGAGCGGAGGTAGTAATACTTACAAAAGATAATTACCGAAAATACATATAGCTTCCAAGCTATATCCTAGAAAAAAGAGAGAAAGGCTATATCTCATTTGCGCAGCTATCTGATATATTCCGCTTTACTCTTTTAGAGAAGTATGGCGGATTATGGCTTGATTCTACGGTCTTTACATCTTAGCCTATACCAGAGGATTACTTTGATTATAACTTCTACAGCGAGCATACCCATTGGAAAGAGACATGC
>CAVHSB010000065.1:8888-11106 GCA_963638635.1 Flexilinea sp. | reverse complement strand
GCGTCAAGGAAGCAGAAGCGGATAAAATAAGAGCTCAAGAGCTATTAACTGAATCAAAGAGATTTCTCTCTGAATACAAAGATAAGGCACAGCGTGCAGAGAGCTTAAGAGATCAGATCAATGTAAAGCGTGGCGAGAATAAGATGGTTAAGCTTAGACTCGGTGCTCTTATTTATGAGCAATGCTCTCTATCTCTTTTGGATAAAGCACTATTCTCTAGTGTGTATAAGGATGTAGAGGAAGAGAAGCGATATATAGATAAATCAGGGTCAAATGCCTTCTTAGATAGAATCTTCTCAAAACATGGTAAGGCCAAAATGCAAAGAAGCAATGATTCAAGATTCTTATCGTATGCAGAATCAGCGCTCGATAAGAAGACGCTTGAAGCTTTAAATGGCGAGAATGCAAAGGCGTTATATAGCGATGCCGCATCATCCACAGAAGAGCTTAAGGTGCTCTCTTCTGCTCTTGAGGATCTCAATATCGAGATCAAGGCCATGGAGGATAGACGCAGGGCATTAGAGAAGGGAGAGTTAGAGAAGCTTGATAGTGCCTCCTATGAGGCCGACGACAGACTTAGAGAGCAGGTTATAGGCTATGGCAATTATCTATTTGATAAGGGGGCTTCATGGATTGGAGAGAATACTCCATCAGATGTTCTTGATTATCTGGATTCCATACTCAAGAAGCAGCAGGAATACACCTCCCTTACTGCTACTATGGCTCGGCTCAAGAAGGAAGCAAAGGCAGATGATATCAAGGCCTTGATTGAAGAAGAGAAGGCTAAGATCTTGATATTGCAAAAGGAAAAGGAGCGCATAGATATGCAAATAGCTCAGATTGAGAATGAGATTGAGCGTCTAGAGGGCTCTATAGATAGGTTAACGCTCAAATGATCAAATACAACTTGCATACACATTCCTTCTATTGTGGTCATGGAGAGGGAGAGATAAAGGATTATGCCGATTATGCAGATGAAAAGCATTTTGATATCCTAGGCTTTTCTGAGCATTGTCCTTTCCCTGATGATCTCTTCCATTCAACAAGAATGGCATATAATGCTATGGGAAGATATTTAGATGATGTAGATAGAGCGAGGTCTGAGCATAAGGCTATAATTCTCAAGGGCTTTGAATGTGATTATCTTCCCAAATACAGGAGCTACTTTGAGGATTTAAAGGAGAAGGTTGACTATCTTATTGCAGGAACTCATTTCATGATCAGCGATGATGGTATATCTAATCCATTTGATGGCTCAATGAGAAAGAAGGATTTGTTCATATATGCATCTTCTACCATAAAGGCAATGGAGAGTGGGCTATTCTCGTTCTTCTGTCACCCTGATGTGTTTTTATCTCATTATCCCTTTGATGAGGATGCCAAGGCAGTATCAAAAGACATAATAGCGCTCGCAAAGGAGATGGATATGCCACTTGAGGTAAATGCAAACGGCATAGCTAAGGCAGATTTAGAGCATATTGATTTCTATAGATATCCAAGAATGGAATTCTTTGCGCTTGTAAAGGCTGCTGGCGTCAAATGCGTTAAGAGCAGCGATGCACATAAGGTTGTTAATCTTGATAAATACAGTAAGGCACTTGATGATTTCATCGCACCACTTGAGCTTGATTTCGTAGAGCCAGCTGTATGTGAGTATAAGAATAAGTATAGGCTGAGCTTAAAATAGTCGGGCAAGGCGGATTTGAACCGCCGACCCCTTGGTCCCGAACCAAGTGCGCTAGCCCCTGCGCTACTACCCGAAAACAATGAGATTATAGTTTTAACGATGTAAAAAATCAATGAATCATATGAAGTCTGCAAATATAGCATTTGCTGCTTTTCTGAGATTCTCTGGACTCAGCTCCAGCATTCTGCCTCTTTCTCCTGCTGAAACATAAACACTATCCTCAAGCTCTGCAAGCTCAGATATAAAGGTAGGGTATTGATGTAGCATGCCAAGAGGTGAGCAGCCTCCCCTTATGTATCCTGTATATTTCTGAAGCTCTGAGGTCTTTAGCAAATCTATTGCTTTGCTTTCTGTAAGCGCTCTAGCTTTCTTTAGTGATATATCGAACTCTGCGGGGAGACAAAATACAAATAATCTCTTATTTTCATTTATCATGACTATTGTCTTGAATGTCTTTTCAGGGTCCAAACCACCCATCTTAGCTGCGTGGATAGCGTCTAAGTTATCTTCATCCCACTCATAGCTATGGAC
>CAVHSB010000065.1:0-8878 GCA_963638635.1 Flexilinea sp. | reverse complement strand
CTACTGCGTCTACCAATTCCGCCACACCGGCATACGTGAAATCTTAACAGATTGAAGAAGTTAAAACAAGCTCAAATGACAGCTTTCTGATTGAACGCTTTTTGAATTATAGTTAATCTAGATATGACGATGAAAAGAATACTGATTTATATATTGATAATATCGATTGCTTTGTCTTCGCTTTGTGCTGAGACGACTCTTAGTGCTTATAATGATGATATACTTCTCTCTGATATCCCAATAACATATGGCGATGAAGCCTTCAGATCAAGAATACTTGAAAAGACCAAGGGTGAGAGAGAGCCTGTAGGTCTTATTCTGACAGGAGGCTCTGCAAGAGCATGTGCTCATATAGGTGTTCTTAAGTATCTAGAGGAAGAGGGGATTGTCCCAGATTTCATAATATCGAATTCGATGGGCTCTATCATTGGAATGCTATATGCAGCTGGTATGAAGCCAACACAGATTGAGCAGTTTTTGCTCTCTGGGGATATCTCAAATTTCTTTAATATCACTCTTCCTATAAGAGGTGGGCTTGTTGTTCCAACTGGCTTCAAGACTATGATAAGCTCGATAGTCGGAGCTGATTTCAAGCTTGAAGATACAGAGATTCCTATAATGGTTGTTGCAGAGGATCTCGTTACAAAGAGAGAAATCAGAATAGCTGAAGGCAACTTCTCAGATATATTGATTTCATCCTTTGCTCTTCCTGTTTACTTTGATCCGCAGGTATATAAGGGGCATCTATTGATTGATGGGGGTGTTGTCTCTCTAGCTCCAATAGAGGCTGCATATGAATACAGCAACTCAGTGATTCTCTCAACTGCGTTCTATGATGTTCCTGGCATGAATCTAATAAATCCTATTACTATCCTCAATGCCTCCTTCGATGTTGGAAAGAGGCAGAGGGCTGCTGGGGATATGAAGAAGCATGAGGATATGATCTGGATAAGATGTGAGGTTGAGAACTACTCCTTTATGGCATTTGATAAGGCTGTTGAGATTGCATCCATTGGCTATGAGAGTGCTAAAAAGAAGAAGGCTGAGCTAGATTGCGTCTATAAGGCTGGTCGGATTTCTGATAGGCTTGAGAATCTCAGAATAGAGAAGCAGCCAAGGATAGAGAAGGTCAATAACAGCCTATATTACTTCAATCGCATTGAGGCAGCTAAGCCTACAACTCTATTGGGCTTTGACTTTGGATCAATGCAGGATCCTCTATCTCCATATTATCTCAATAATACAACCTACTTTAATCTTAAGTATGGCTTTATGTATAAGAGCCTGGAAACCTCTGCTGGGCTTGGCGTTGGCTTTGATACCTATGATCTCTCACACTCGCAGACCTATATGACTGTAGGAGGTAAGGCTGCTTACTATCCTCTTGTTAATATGAAGATAGATGGTGAGTTTTATGCAGATCTTGGCCAGAAGAATGCTGGATGGCGTCCTGCTATCTATTTCAGAGAGACAATTGACTATATCCCAGTGTCATATAAGGAGATATATCGTCTCGCACTTCATCAGAACCTTGAGTACTATAAAGATTATGCAGATCTCAAGGGTACAGCGAATTTATTCTCTTTGGGCGTAGATGGAAAGTATGGCTTTGATTGGGGCTATGTTTGGACTAAAGACAACTATATGCTCATTGGCACCTCCGTTGTATTCTCCGAGCCTAAGAACTATATGCAATTTTCAGCTGGAGCCAGGGCATATATCAATAAGAAGCATTCCTGGTATGTTGATTTATCTGCTTTTACAAGATTCACTTTGGATGGAAAGGGCAGTGTTCCTCTTTTCTTCTCTGATGGGTATTCTTCAACGATAATAAACTATGGCGCTAAGGCTACTGTTACAGAGACAAAGTACCATAATTCAATATTCGGTACTGCATTTGGCTATAAGCTGAACAAGAATCCAACCTTTGGCGAGTTCCTGATTTTTGAGAAGTCGGAGCTAGGTCTATATTTCGATGTTCTGGTACAGGATAGCAAGGCAGGTTTCTCAACTGGCGTAGATTTTCAGAGTGTTGCATCCTTGATAGGGCTTATTAAGCTTCCTATGAGATTCAGAATAGGCTATGAATATACTCCAAGAGGCGATAGCGCATTCGTATCATCGATAATATTCGCAGTTAAATATTGAAATAGAAAGAGCCCCGCGGGGCTCTTCTTAGTCTTGGTGCTTTTCCAGCCACTTCTCATCCTCTTCTGTGATTGAAGTGTCTATGTCGCCATCATCCTTTTCGTCTATATCCTCTGCCTTGATATTCTCTTTCTCAAACTCTGGAAGCGTTGGATACTCTGCCTCTACATCCTCTTCTATTTCTTCTGGATACCTTCCATTTATTGCATCAAGCTTATTATTTAGTACATCCTTGATGAATTTGTCTTTAGACTTAGGATTCTCTAATGCCTTGATTATTCTCATAATCTCATCCTGCTTTACAACCGATGTGTTAGAGAAATAAGCTATCTCCAAGCCTCTCTTAAGATATTTTATAGCCTGTTCTATCTCTCCGTAGTGCATGTATATGATTGCATAATGAAGATATGGATCTATGAATTGTGGCTCCTTTATCTCAAATAAGGATTTCAGGAATCCGCCAGCTCTCTGATAGTTATCATCAAGTATTTGCATAATTGCTTCTAGATCTAGGAGGGCAGGGGACTCTAGCTTGTTCTTATATGCTTCCTTAAGAGTCAGCTTGAACTTCTTGACGTTGTTCTCTGCAAGATAATATGTGCATAGATTTATGTACATGTTCCTGTCTTTTAGGTTCATTGCCTTAGCGCTCTCAGATGCTTCAATTGCGCTATCTATATCTCTCTTGATCCAATAATACATGGATAGTGCATTCTTTGCCTGGAAGGCTGTCTTTGCATTTCTGCTTTTTGAGAGTTTCTTGAGTATTTCGCCACCTGTTTCATAGTCATAGTATTGAACCATCAATACTCCTATGTATAAAAGAAAGTTATCTGGGACGCCTGCCCTATATGCCTTCTCATAGTAAGGTCTTGCCTTCTCTATGCTGTCCTTGGCTCCGCTTTGCATTATCTTGTTTGCTTTAGCAAAATACATAGAGCCTCTTGCCATTATAAGATAGGCAACGAGTGCTAGGGCAAACAATACAAGAGGAAGGTATTTAGGTACATTCCCGCTTATAAGCATGAAGAATGCAACAAAGAGCAATATTGTTGCTGGTACTGTGCGGTATTTTCTCAATTTAGTCTCCTTTTTATTCAAAGCAAGAAAATATGCTTATAATAGTTATAAAACAACAAAAATGATATAACAAAGTAAGCATTATGGGAAATAAAATACTTTTGCATGTATGCTGTGGTCCTTGTTCTACAGCCTCTATTGAGCGTTTATTATCTGATGGCTATGAGCCTGTATTGTTCTTCTCTGACTCCAATATCTTTCCTGAAGCAGAATTTGAGAAGCGCTATGATAATCTTCTGAAGGTTGCTGCTTTTTATTCTGTTCCTGTCATAAAGGACTCCTGGAACCATGATGCATGGAGATGCTTTGTAAAGGGTCATGAGGAGGATAAGGAACATGGTGAGCGCTGTACCTTGTGCTTCCGCTTCAACCTTTTAAGAAGCGCAGAAAAGGCCAAGGAGCTTCATATTGAGTATTTTGCTACGACCTTGACAGTATCACGCTTTAAAAACAGTAAGACTATATTCAAGCAAGGAGAGGATCTAGAGGGCTTTACACCAATAGATTTCAAGAAGAAGGATGGCTTCAATAGATCTATCCAGCTTTCAAAGGAGCTTGATTTATATAGACAGAACTATTGTGGATGTGAGTTCTCCTTGAGAGATAGGATGCAAAATCAATAGTTGCCCCTGTTTTTTCTCTGTGTTATTTTATAGTCATGAAAGATTCTATTGATAGTATCAGCGAAGAAGAGAAGAATGCATGGAAAGATCTAGTAGAGCAGATGTGTGCTATTACGGATATTGATGAGATGAACGCATTCTTTGATGATATGCTTACTGATAAGGAAATCATGGATATTGCAGATAGATATCTATTGATGGTTGATCTTATTAAAGGAAAAAGCCAGAGAGATATTGCACAGGATAGAAAAATGAGCCTCTGCAAGATTACACGAGGCTCTAAGATGCTTAAGAAGAAGGATGGCTATATGCGTCGATACCTAAATGAGAAGTACGACGATCATACTCATCTTTAATTCAATATCTCCTTAGCTTTGTTCATTGCAGATAGAATTGTCTTATCCATGTCGTAGTATGCATATTCTGCAAGTCTTCCGCCAAGTATGAGATGCTTGTCTTCATCTGCCAGCTCTTTGTATTTCTTATATAGAGCTGCATTCTCTTCGTTGTTTATAGGGTAGTATGGCTCACCTGTGACCTTGTAGTCTACTGGTATTTCGCGGCTTATCCATGTAACTGGGCTCTTAGCCTTTTCAAAATGCTTGTGCTCTATTATTCTTGTCCACTCAGTCTCTCTGTCTGTATAGTTGACAACTGCAACGCCTTGAAAGTCCTCCTTCTCGATTCTTTCTTCCTTGAAGATTTCGCTTCTATATTGAAGATGACCAAGCGAGTAATGGAAGTACTCATCTAAGCAGCCTGTATATACGAGCTTATCTGCCATAGACTTCCACTTATCCTGATCCTCGTTGAAGTCTGTATTCAGAATAATATCTGCACCAGCTGTTAGCTTTTCAATGATTTTGGTATATCCTCCCTCTGGGATTCCCTGGTAACGGTCATTGAAGTAGTTGTTGTCATATGTAAGACGTACAGGAACTCTCTTTATGATTGATGGATCGAGCTCTGTTGCATTCATTCCCCATTGCTTTTCTGTGTAGCCCTTGATGAGCTTTGTGTAGATATCACGGCCAACAAGCTTTATAGCCTGCTCTTCAAGATTCCTTGGCTCTCCTTCAATCTCCTTTTTCTGCTCATTGATTATTCTCTCTGCTTCCTCTGGCCATACTATGTTCCACATCCTTGAGAAGGTATTCATATTGAAGGGTAGGTTATAGACCTCTCCTTTGTAGTTAGCGATAGGAGAGTTTACGAAGTTGTTGAAAGATGCAAATGTGTTTATATAGTCCCATACCTCCTTATTGGATGTATGGAAGATATGGGCACCATATTTATGTATGTTTATACCATCATGAGCCTCTGTATAGATATTTCCTGCTATATGCGCTCTCTTTTCAAGCATTAAGACAGTTTTGCCCTTTTTCAATGCCAGATTTGCGAAAACTGAACCATATAAGCCAGTTCCAACTATAAGAAAATCATAATGGTCTCTCATTTATTACTTCCTTCTTGATGATTTTTTAGAGCTTTTGGACTTAGAGCCTCTATTGCTGCTTCTTCTCTTAGTATATTCTTTTCTTTCTCTTCTGTATTCCTCAAATTCCTCTTCAAAGCCCTTCTTCTCTTTTCTTGGCTTTGAAGCCTTTCTCTCACTTTCGGATTTTGCCTTTGATACTATAGATCTTCCGCCCTTGCTCTTTCTGTCGAATATCTTGAGGATCTTCTCAGCAACATCATATGGAGCATTGATGAAGGAGAACTCTTCCATTACCTGTACATCGTGTATATCGCTGTTCTTTGTTCCTGTCTGATCCATGAGTATCTGTACAAGATCTCTCTTTGTAAGCCCATCCTTAGAGCCTCGTGCAATGAATAGTCTTGTAAGACCATCCTCATCCATGCTTGGCCTATGTACCTTGTCAAATGGTCTATCTGAATCTGTATAGTTCTTCTCGCTTCTTCTGGATTTTCTTGAATCCTTGCTTATGTCCTTATATTGGGATATATCAAGCTCATCCTTGTAGATGTGCGCAAGAAGTGCTGCAAAGGCCTCTCTTGGATCTCTTCCGTCTAGTAGAGTCTCAGCAAGAGAGTAGTAGTCTACAGCAGGCTCTGTCTTCAATGCAGACTCAAGCTCTTCAAGCATTCTGGCCTTCTTGCTCTCAATGACCTCGCTAGCTGTAGGTATCTCCTCACGTCTAATATCGCTTTTGCTTGCCCTCTTGATGTATGAGAACTTTTTAGCCTCAGAAGGAGTTATGAAGGTTATGGCTGTACCGTTCTTTCCCGCTCTTCCAGTTCTTCCGACTCTGTGGATATAGATTTCTGGATCTTGAGGAAGAGAGTAGTTTATTACATGTGTAAGATCCTGGATATCCAGGCCTCTTGCAGCTACATCCGTTGCAATGAGTATAGAGAGTCTTCTTTCCTTCATTCTCTTTAAGATATTCTCTCTCTCTTTCTGAGATAGATCTCCATGTAAGGCGGCTGCATCATAGCCTCTATCAGATAGCTTTTTTGCAACCTCATCGCATTGAAGCTTTGTTCTGCAGAATACAACACCATAGAATGCAGGATCTCTATCTATGATTCTTGTTAGAGCCTCTACTTTGTCGCTCTCCTTAACCTCATAGTAAATCTGATCAGCTTGGCTTGTAGACTCAGATGCCTTCTTTGTCTTAATTATCTGGGGATTCTTCATGAAGTTCTCTGCGAGCTTCAGAATCTCTTTTGGCATGGTTGCAGAGAACATAAGCATTCTCTTCTCTTCTGGTACAGCCTTAAGTACCTCTTCGATATCTTCGATGAAGCCCATATCAAGCATTTCATCTGCTTCATCTAATACCATGAATTCAAGGCTTGAAAGCTTTAATGTGCCACGTCTGATATGATCAAGAATTCTTCCAGGAGTTCCAACAACAATCTGTACACCCTTTTTGAGCTTTCTAAGCTGGTTTTCCATGCTTGCTCCACCATATATTGGTGCAACCTCTAGAGCTCTGTCTCCCTTTAAGGAATTTATCTCCTCGCTTACCTGAAGTGCAAGCTCTCTAGTTGGAGCTAGTATCAGGGCTTCCACGTTTCTGCTTTTTTCACTTATTGTCTCAATAATAGGCAGTGCGAAAGCTGCTGTCTTTCCTGTTCCTGTCTGGGCCTGTCCTACAACCTCTGTGCCCTTTTCAAGTAGTAGTGGGATACATGCTTTCTGTATCTCTGTAGGCTCCTCGAATCCTTTTTCTCTTAGTGCTTTAAGAGTCTTCTCGCTCAGTCCTAGTTCAGCAAATGCTGGTAATATATCCATTTCTTTATCCTTATATTCTATAAAATGCCATGTGAGATTATCATAGTGAGAGAATAACTTCAAGTGTTGTAAAAGGTTATTTGCATACAAAGAAAAAGGCCATGCATTTGCATGACCTCAATCATATTAGGTTATCGCCTACTTTGCTGCACTTCCGAGAACCTTCTCGATATATGCAGAGTAGAAATCGTTAGTAAGCTTATCGGATGTGAGAATTGAGTTCTGTAAATCTGATAGAGATAGCTGATTAGCATATGAGGAGTACATTGATGAGATGTAGCTAGCCATATAGTTAGAGCTATTAGTGTTCTCGATTCTTCTTACTACGATATATGAAGAGCCAGATAGGATAGGCTCGAGTACTGCATTCTCATCCATTGTGAATAGCTTTGCCTCTAGTGAATCATCAGCTGCGATTGCATTGTTTAAAAGTCCATTGTAATCACTGTAGTTGAAGGATGCGATGAATTGGCTGTCTCCAGGGTTCTCTGCAACATTGTTTACTGATGCGATAGAGAGGTTGTATTTATCTGCTGCCGCATCATAATCGCTTGAAGCATTTGCATATACATCCTGAGCAACTGCTGCAAGATATGTTGCCATAATCTGGTTGTCGTGCTCTGCGATATATTCCTTAACGTGTGAAAGAACTGTGTCATCGAATGTCTCTGGGAATGCTGGTGTTGAATCGACACGGAAGATAGAGTATCCAACGCCTGTTGCATAAGGACCAGAATAAGAGCCAACAGCTGTTGAGAATACTGTATCTGCTGCGTCTGCTGTTGATGCTAGAGTTTCATCAAGCGCATGCTTGAATACAAGTCCTGCACTTCCACCATTTGAAGCATAGCCATCAATGCTTGTTGCAACTGCATCCTCAAATTTCATTGAACCATCATTGAGCTTAGCTAAAACATCCTTAGCCTCGTCCTCTGTTTCATAAGATAAGATAGAAAGACCTGCTCTAACAAATGGTGCTGGGTTGTTGTTTGCATATGCAATAGCCTCATCATTGCCATAGGCATTGCTGTCAATAACGATATACTCAAAGGATCTTGTATCACTGTTGAGTGTTTCGATAAACTCTGATTCAGCTGTGCTTAGCTTAGCGCTTGCAATATCGCTCTCAACACTCTGAAATGGAAGAGACATCGCTACATAGCTTCTGATGTATTCTTTATCGCTCTTTGAAGCTGCATTGTAGCGCTCTGTATCAAACTGCCCATCGCTGTTGTTCCAATATCCAGATGAAACAATTCCATCTGCAATTGCATCGCTGCTAGCCATAACACCGGCCTTATCTGCCATATCATTAAGAGCTTCATATACGACAGCATTCTGGAACGCTGTATAATAGATCTGGAAGTAAGCTGTGTTAGGAAGATTACCTCCGTTCTGCTCTGCATAGTAATTAGCTATATTCTGTAGCTGATAGTAGAAGAAGTTGCCGTTCTTGAGCTCGATTTTCTTGCCATCATATTTGCCGAATACGATTGATGTATCTTTAAGAGTAGAGAAGCCTGTTGCAGGGAGAACAAAGCCCAATGAAATAAGAATAAGAACAACGATACCAAATACCCAGCCAACCTGCTTAGCTGTTACTTTCTTTTTCTTCTTTTTCTCGATATTCTTCTGGCCTTTCTTGCCATTAGGAAATTCTACTACATTCTTTTCATCTGTAGGCATAACCTGAAACCTCTTTTTTGGGTATAAATAAATATAAGCGTAAATTTTTACGTTCTTTCTAAAATTATCATTTATAGCT
>CAVHSB010000064.1:8643-11149 GCA_963638635.1 Flexilinea sp. | reverse complement strand
TTGTAACGCCGCTCTCCGGATCTTTGAGCATTCTTTCAAAATATGCACAAGCAGCCTTTACGCCAGCCTCCCCGCCAAGTCCAAATGGACAGCGATAGCTATATGGGTATGGCATGAATTGAACACCAGGCATAAGATTCTGAACCTTATTCTTAGCATTATGGTTTCCAGTAAGAGCAAGCGCTCCATGGCCCATACCATGATAGCCACCAGAGAATGCAATCACAGTGCCTCTGCCTGTTGCAGTCTTACATAGCTTGATAGCAGCATCTGTTGCATCTGTTCCAGATGGAGAACAAAACTGGATCTTTGCATTGTTCTTCAAATCTCCTGGAAGCCTTGAAAGCACAGTCTCTACGAACTTCTCTTTAACAGGAGTTGTAAGATCCAATGTATGAAGAGGAAAATCAGAGGTAAGAAGCTCGACCATTCTAGCATTTACCTCATCGTCATTGTGACCAAGTGCAAGTGTACCTGCACCACATAAGAAATCTAGGTACCTATTACCTTCTACATCTTCTACCCATGAGCCCTTTGCTTTCTTTATAGCAATTGGGAACTTTCTTGGATAACTTCTAGCTGAAGACTCAAAATCGCTTTGACGATCGATATAATACTGATTAGTCTCACTCATCTCTCTAACCTTCTCTCATAAATATCTTCCGGGTGATGCCCGGCCCCTGAATTTGTTAAGTGCTGAAAACCTTTTCTACTGACAGCAGATACAGGAATTCTGAATGCAGACTGATAATAACAGCAAGAGTTTATCTTGGCTAGCCTAAAAGTGCCAATATTTATTGATATTATATAGATATGCATAGTGCATTTTCATTAATTTGTTTAAGAATAGAAAGTTACAAAATTATCGTTTTCTGAAGTTTTTTCATCACTTGCTCTGATTTATCTTCAAATTCTGCTAATATATACGATATGAGAACAATACTTTGGTATGACCTAGAGACATTCGGACTAAACCCAAGATATGACAGAATCGCACAAGCTGCCATGATACGAACAGATATGAACCTGAATATAGTCGGAGAGCCTATATTGCTTTATTCAAAGCTATCTCCTGATTATCTTCCATCCCCATCCTCCTGCATGGTTACACATATAACCCCACAGGAAGTAAACGAAAAGGGAATACCTGAGGCAGAATTCATCGGTAAGATAAGAGAAGAGATGATGGTTCCTGATACCATTACAGCGGGCTATAACAATGTCAAATTCGATGATGAATGCATAAGAGCAACTCTATACAGAAATCTATATGACCCATTTGAGAGAGAGTATAAGAACAGATGCTCAAGATGGGATCTTATTAACCTTGTAAGAGCAACAAGGGACCTAAGACCAGATGGCATTAACTTCACTAAGCTGAATCCTGAGACTGGTACAGTATCATTCAAGCTTACAGACCTCACAGAAGAGAACAATATAGAGCAGGTTGGAGCCCATGATGCGCTTGTTGATGTGTATGCGACAATAGATGTTGCAAGACTTATAAAAGAAAAACAGCCAAAGCTATTTCTATATGCGCTAAACCATCGCTATAAAAAGGAAGTAATAAAGAGAGATAGATGTATTAAGAGGTACTCCATTTCTATACACTTCTGCATTATTCGCATCTGAGAAAGGTGCAACAAAGCCTCTGCTTCCTATATTTCAGAAAGAGAATAGCCCCGAAATATATTGCTTTGATCTGACCCATCCTATTCCAGATGTCATTGAAGCAGACTATGAGAAGAGCGGTATAGTAAAGGTAGCAACTAACAGATGTCCTTTCGTTGCCCCGCTTTCAACTCTTGATGAGAAGAGTGAGGAACGTCTTGGCTTTACGAAGGAAGAGGCCATTGAACGGGCAGAGATAATAAAGAGAAAAAGAATCTTCAATAAAGCTCAGATACTCTCAACTATAGAAGAGTTGCCAAAAGAGGAAGTTGATGTCGACTTAGCACTATATGGCACATTCGCAACAGAGCACGATAAAGCAACTCTAGAGAAGATCAGGCAGATGAAGCCAGAAGAGAAGCTAAAGAGCGGTGAGCATCTATTTGATGACGATAAGTACCATAAGCTATTATGGCGTCAGGTAGCTAGATGCTATCCAGAGGCGCTATCAGAGCAGGATAAGGCCAAATGGAAGAACTTCTGCGCACTACGTCTTCTTCAGAGCCCAACGCAGGAAGGGCTTACATACGATAAGTACATAAGATCGGTAGAAGAACTCTTAACATCCCTTGACACTTCTGCTGAGGATAAGATGATAGCTCTCAAGCTAAAAGATTATGGCAAAACTCTTTACGAGACCATCCTCTCTTAGCTATAATCGCTGATGGAATTAATATGCTAGAAAAATTACCAGGTTATAAAGAACAACTTAAAGAACTTGATGAAAGACTTTCAAGCCAGGAAGTCATGGGCAATATGAAGCTATATAAGGAGCTGATGCTTGAACGCAGCCATTTAGCTCCAGTTGTTGATAAGCTTGAGGAGATGACTAAGC
>CAVHSB010000064.1:0-8633 GCA_963638635.1 Flexilinea sp. | reverse complement strand
GGAAGCAAGGAGATGATCAAGGCTGAAAGCGATCCTGAGATGGTTGAAATGGCCAAGGAAGAGCTCTCAGACCTAGAGGCTAAGTATGAAGAGGCTGAGAAGCAATGCAAGATTCTACTTATTCCACCAGATCCTCTTGAGGGCAAGAACATCATCATGGAAATTAGAGCCGGTACAGGCGGAGATGAGGCTGCACTATTTGCTGCAGATATCTTCAGAATGTATACACACTATGCAGAAAAGAAGCATTGGAAGATGGAGATAATGAGCCAGAATGAGACTGGCATCGGAGGTCTCAAGGAAATCGTTGTTTCAATTTCCGGAAAGGATGTCTATGGCTCTATGAGATATGAATCAGGAGTACATAGAGTACAGCGTGTGCCTGAGACTGAGTCAGGTGGCAGAATCCACACATCAGCAATAACAGTTGCAGTTCTTCCAGAGGCTGAAGAGACAGATATTGAGATCAATGAAAAGGATCTTAAGATTGATGTAATGAGAGCTGGTGGTCCAGGTGGACAGTGCGTAAATACAACAGACTCGGCAGTAAGAATCACTCACCTACCAACTGGGCTTGTTGTAATACAGCAGGATGAAAAGAGCCAGATAAAGAACAAGGCAAAGGCACTGAGAGTACTTAGAGCCAGACTCTATGAGATGGAAGAAGCAAAGAAGCAGAAGGAAAGAGCTGATGCAAGAAAGAACCAGGTTGGATCTGGAGACAGAAGCGAGAGAATCAGAACATATAACTTTCCTCAAAACAGATGCACAGATCATAGAATAAATCTAACCTCATACAACCTTGACAGAGTTCTTGATGGAGAGCTTGATGAGTTTGTTGAAGCGCTTAAGCTTAAAGCCGGCGAGGATGCGCTAGCAGAAGCATGAGACTTCAAGAATTAAAGGAAGAGCTGCTGAGAATTTCTCAAGCTCTTCCTAATCCTTCACTTGAAACATCCATAATAATAGAAAAAGCCACAGGAATCGATAAGATACATCAGCTTACAGAGAGAGAGAAAGAAATACCTTCCAAGGAAGCTGATTTATGCATATCCTTGATTAAGAAAAGAGCATCTGGTTATCCAATGGCCTATATAACTGGAGAGAAAGAGTTCTATGGCCATACCTTCAAGGTCACAGAGGACACTCTTATCCCAAGGCCAGATACGGAAACAATAGTCGAAGAGACTATAAAGCTGGCAAAGAAATTCAACAATCCAACAATACTCGATTTATGTACAGGCTCTGGTGCTATAGCAACATCAATTGCTTATGCCCTTGATGTTGATGTATATTTCTCTGACATATCAGAAAAAGCACTCGAGGTTGCGAAAAGCAACTATGAAGCAATAACAGAGAGAAAAGCACAAGCAAGGCTTGGAGATCTCCTAAGCCCATGGAAGGGATACTCCTTTGACATAATCGCATCAAATCCACCATATCTTACAGAGAAGTGGTGGAAGGAGACAGAGGAAGATGTAAAGAAGGAGCCTGCGCTTGCGCTCATAAGTGATAATAATGATGGGCTTGATATCATAAGACGAATAATAGACGAATCAGCGGACTATCTGAAAAAAGGAGGCTATCTCTTATTAGAGGGAGACTATCGACAGATGGAAAGTTGTGCTAGAATTCTTTCAAATTCCGGTTTTACTGATGTGAATATAGTAAAAGACCTTGCTGGAAAGAATCGGGTAGTCTATGGCAGAAGAGAATGTTGATATTATACCTAACAAGGATTTAGTCGATAAATTCGTTCAGAAGATTCTACGTTATAGCGAAGAAGACAAAGAAAAGATATCTGCAGCAGCTGTCTTTGCTGCTAAAAAGCATGGAGATCAGAAAAGAAAGACCGGAGAGCCATACCTCATACATCCAATAGCTGTTGCTGAGATTCTTATACAGATAGGTATGGATGCAGATACCGTATGTGCAGGCCTTCTTCATGACACAATCGAAGATACAGACACAACAGAAGAAGAGATAAGCACAACATTCGGAAAAGAAGTCGGTGAGATGGTTCAAGCTGTAACAAAGATAAGCCGTATAACTCACGACAAGTCAATCCAGGAAGCAGAGACAATAAAGAAGATGTTCTTTGCTATGTCAAAGGACCTGAGAGTGATTCTCATCAAGCTTGCAGATAAGCTTCATAACATGAGGACAATCCAAGGCTTAAGTCCTGAAAGACGCAGAGCCTTTGCAGAGGATTGCCTAGATATCTTTGCACCAATTGCGGATTCTCTTGGCATGTCTGCAATAAAGAGCGAGCTTGAAGATCTATCCCTCAAAGCCCTGAAGCCGGAAAGCTATGAATATATCAATGGGTACCTGCTTGAAAAGAAAAGTGAATACACAGCATTCATTAAGCAGGTATCTAAAGCTATAGAAGAAGCATGCAGAGTGCAGGGCATTACCAATATCCAGATAACAGGAAGAGTAAAGCATGCATACTCAATTTATCAGAAGATAAAGAAGAGGAAGAAGGAGATTGATGAAATCTATGATATCCTCGGTATCCGCGTTATATGCCAATCAACAGTAGAATGCTATACGATTCTCGGAATCATTCACTCAATGTGGATTCCTATTGAAGGCCGATTCAAGGATTACATAGCAATGCCAAAGGCAAACAACTACCAATCGCTCCACACAACAGTGCTTGGTCCACAATCAAGGCATCTTGAAATTCAGATAAGAACAGAAGAGATGCATAAGACTGCTGAAGAAGGTGTTGCTGCACATTGGGCATATAAGGCAGCAAGCGGCAGTGAATCAGGCACATGGAAGACTGTAGACTCAATCAACTATCAGAAGATAGTAAAGAAGATCAAGTCATGGTCAAAAGAGATTGAGCAAAGCGAAGACTTCATGGATGAGATCAAGAATGAGCTATTGAAGGACTCTATAGTTGTTTTCACACCACAAGGACACGTAATCGAGCTTCCTGTAGGATCTACGCCTCTAGACTTTGCATATAAGGTACATACAGAGATAGGAAACCATTGTACAGGCGCTAAGGCAGATGGCTCTATAATACCGCTCAACAAAAGCCTAAGCAACACACAGATAGTCGAGATCATGACTTCTCCGCAGGCACATCCTAACCAGCAATGGATGGAATATGCCCAGACATCAAGTGCTAGAAAGAAAATCAAGGCATGGCTTAATAAGAATGAGACAGCCAATATTCCTATTGCTCAGAAGACCATACAGGATAGCCCAAAGCAGACTACTCCCAAAAGAGAAGAGATTGTCGTAAATCCTGCAACCTTCCAGCAAGGCTCTCTTTCATATACAACAGAAGAGTCTAAGGGAACCGTAGAGATAGGCGGTGAAGGCAATGTCTTATACTCATTTGCTAAGTGCTGCAACCCAATGAAGGGCGATAAGGTCATAGGGTATATAACAAGAGGAAGAGGCTATATCATACATAAGGCAAATTGTGCGAATCTGAAGAACATGCCAGAGTGGGAGCAGCGAAAGGTAGAAGTCACCTGGCAGGGTGCAGATCTCATGAAGACCTTCACTATCACAGCTAAGCTTGATCCAGATCTATTCGGAGAGATTGATAATGCAGTAAAGAAGCATGGTGCACGATTGAGACGTGGCAAGCTCGATACGATCGGCGCACGACTTACAGGCGATTTCACAATAATGGCTGAAAATGATGAGGCTATCAGAAAAGCGACAGCCTCAATAAGAACCATACCTTCAGTTATACAGCTTTCAGGTAAAAGTGATACTTAGTCTTCCAAGACTCTAAGCACTTCTGGAAGCAATTGCTTCTTTCTTGAAAGAACGCCTGGCAATAGATATGTATTCTTACCAGTTTTCTCATATAGGAATCTAGACTCTCTTTGGTATCCTGTAGTGAAGAGAAGACTTGTATCTGTGAGGATATCTGTAATAAGAAGCATAGCCCAATCCAAGTTAAGCGCAGCAGCCTCTCTATCTAGTGCCATATGATATATCTCCTGAAGATTGCTTATCTCAACAAGATTAGTAACCTCAACCTGCCCTATTGCGAACCTAACACCATATTCATAGTAACGCTTCAAATCCGACTCAATTACCTTAGTAGGATTCTGTCCTGCAAGTGCTGATGAAGATGAGAACAGGTCATGTGAGAACTTATTAAGATCATCTATTCCTGCTCTTTGGGACAGCTTCGAAACCACATGCTTATCATACTCTGTAGTTGTAGGACTCTTGAGCATTACAGTATCTGAAATGATTCCAGCAAGAAGCACCTCTGCTCTCTTTGCATCTATCTGCACACCCATCTTCTTATATTGCTCATACACTATAGTACAAGTAGATCCAAGCGGCTCTGAGCATATATAGATAGGGTTCTTCATTCTAGGAGGAGATAGTCTATGGTGATCTATTATCTCAACCACATCAGCCTCTTCTATCCCTATTACGCTCTGTTCGGCTTCATTATGATCCATAAGAATAAGCTTAGCTCTAGGCTTAGATAGAAAGCAGCGTCTTGTAACAAAGCCGATAAAATCATCACCCTCAAATACTGAAAGACCTCTCTGCTCACTATTCATAAGCATCAATTTAGCATCATCAAACAGCATATCTGCCTGTATTCTCGGAACAGCACTCTTCTCCTTTAGTAGTCCATATAAAGGGCTCGCAAGCCTTAATAGCCTTAGAGTCTCTGCAGTATCCAGCTCTGATATATAAACAAAGCCATTATATTCTGAGAAATCTATATTCAAGGAATCTGGATTGTCTATACCTGTCAATACAATCCCTGGAAGCTCCTGCTTTATAGCCTCTTCTATATGACGCTCTCTTAGTCCCACCACTAGAACAGGCTTTCTTAGACATCTGTTGAGACGTTCCTTGAAGACATCAAACTCCATAGCGCCAACCATGAAAGGAGCAATGAGAAAATTCCCCTCGCCATATTTCTCAAAATGGCCAGGTACTACCTTCGCGATATTCTCCTCGCTTAGCGTATAGTCTAGTCTCCCACCTTGGTTCTCCTTGAGGAAGAATCTGTTTATATCATCACCAGATAATAAATCAAGATAGCCACCTCTGCTATCAAATACAGGAAGCACCGTAATCTTCTCTTTAGCAAAGAGATCTATTATGTCATATACAGGGTTATCGCTCGTAAGCGTATATTCAGGTTTTTTGACTACATCTCTGACAGTAGGCTTAACGTCTTTGAGTATCTCTGGAAGCATTATCTTAAGCTTGGAGAATAAGGCTTTAGCATTGCTATTAGCACTTCCAAGTCTCACTGGTATATATTCATTCTCGCTATCCACTTTGTTTTTTAGGTATGAATAGACATAAGCAGAGCAAATCGAATCCATATCTGGATTTCGATGTCCGGTAACGTAAATTCTTGACATTGATTTTCCTTTTTTCCTTAGTGTACACGAAATAACCATTATCAACCAGCCTCATCAATAATAGCTTTTTAGATTCTAAGAAGCTGTGAGACTAAATTCCAGATAATAAAGCAGGAATCCTGCTGATGCTATTAAAAAGAAACAAAAAAAGAATACAGTGAAGCCCATGGCCTTGATATCACTCACTGCTATGCTAAAATAAGCATTGGCATCGCTGAAAAAGACGGTGGACGGTTAGCCTTTCGAATCCTATATCGGATATCGGGAGGTGGTACCTCTCGATTCTTCTCACAAAAGAGAAAGGAGGCACCTATGACAGTTTACGAAACTATCATGGTCATATTGACCATCATATTAATCATAGAGACAGTCAGAAAAAAACTAACCGCCCCTAAATTAGACCCTTAGAGCGGTTAATTTAACTACACTAATGAGGCTAGCCGTTCATCTAAGCGGTGCCTTTTTCTTAGCCATATTATATCACAGATATAAGATTCTTTGTCAAACTTGCTGACCAATTTTCTTTAATAACATCTAATATGAGACAATTGAAGTTTTATATAGAGGGCTATCATCTATCAGATTCTAAGAAAAACACTAATTAAGAGGAATAAAGTTTTGAATACACAGAAGACGTGTGAATCCATATTCGAAAACAAAGCAATTTTTCATCAAGTTCTATTTCAGAGAAACTAAAACAATAACAGAGTACAGAGAAGCCCATATCTTTGATGTCACTCATTGCTATGCTAAAATAAGCATTGGCATCGCTGAAAAAGACGGTGGACGGTTAGCCTTTCGAATCCTATATCGGATATCGGGAGGTGGTACCTCTCGATTCTTCTCACAAAAGAGAAAGGAGGCACCTATGACAGTTTACGAAACTATCATGGTCATATTGACCATCATATTAATCATAGAGACAGTCAGAAAAAAACTAACCGCCCCTAAATTAGACCCTTAGAGCGGTTAATTTAACTACACTAATGAGGCTAGCCGTTCATCTAAGCGGTGCCTTTTTCTTAGCCATATTATATCACAGATATAAGATCCTTTGTCAAACCTGATAAACAGATTTGCTAATAATTAGACGCATATGTCTTAGCTATGGTAGTTCAATAACCATTGTGCTTTCGTTATTATATCATTGGAGAAAATAAATGAAAGCAGTAATAGCAAATGATCATGGTGCAGTAGAGCTTGCAAAAAGAATCATGAAGCACCTTGATAAAAGAGGAATCGAGTATACTTACCTGGGAACCGGAGAAGAGGTCTCAGTAGACTATCCAGATAAAGCCGAAGAGGCTGTAAATGAATACAGAAAGGGATCTTATGACTTCGGCATATTGCTATGTGGAACAGGTATAGGTATCAGCATGGCAGCTAATAAGATGAACGGAATAAGATGCGCACTTCCCCAAAATGCATATAGTGCAGAGATGACTAAGCGTCATAACAACTCAAACTTCATAGCATTTGGAGGAAGAGTCGAATACAGTGAAGCGCCAGAAGCTATTCTAGATGCATTCATCGACAATTCATTCGAGGGCGGAAGACATCAAAGAAGAATAGATAAGCTAATGGCTCTCTCTGGAAAGTAATCAATAAGGATAATCTCTGTATGAACCTCTGATGTAATAGTCGAGGTTCATAAGAGAGAATGTGATTAAGAGCTTATTATTTACAAAGTCCCAGCCAGCTCCAACCTTGGCAAGACGCTCTCGTCTACCAGTGATAGGATTGCCGACAGTAAGAGGCGTAATGCTCATTAATAGCCCTGTGCCATTATTATCTGTCTTATAGAAAGCACCGATGGAGAGAAGCATATTGATGCCACTACCACTTATTTTAGTGCCGCTTGTTCTTCTTCCAAGAATAGAATAAGAGAAATCTAGGCCAAACAAATTAGAATCAAATGGCTTAGGTGTTGCTTCGCTTATTCCATATATATTCATCTCTAAGCGTTTTGTGAGCCCGAAGTTCGCACCATATGAGAAGCTTATTCCATCCTGTGGCCACTTATAATTCTCCATTCCAACTGAGAGGGAAATATCAAAGACATCAGCAAATATAGGCAAGGCTAATATTGCTGCCAAAATAAGAACTATTAGCTTCTTCTTCATTTGTTGCCTCCGAAATAAACAGAGAATCTCATTATGTACATTCCCCATCCAAATTCCTTTTTATCAAAATCATATAGTCCAAATGGTGTGAAGAATTCATAAGAGAATTCAGTATCAAAGAAAGCAAGCGGAGCTAAAGAGAAATAAAGCGCAAAGTCCTTATCCATTCTGTACTCACCACCAACAGATAGCTTTGGAGCCCATAAAACACTATTGGGAAATAAGAAGTTAAAGGGATGATTCTTCAATATGAATAGAGGAGAAGATATCTTAAGCTTAACACCATTAAAGTATGGCTTAGTATATGATAGCGCTACATCTGCCTCTATATCCCCGATATGATGCACTGCATCAGGTGAGAATATAAAAGCTGTAGAGAGTGCAAAGAAATCATCTTTATCTGCAGCGGACTCACCAAAAGGAGCTATGCTATATCCAAATCCAGCTTTAGCAAACAATGAGCAAGCTAATAAAGCTAAAGCACAAAATAATGATATTCTCTTCACATCAGCCTCCATAATACATAAAGAGATAGCTAAACAGGTTGCCATACTCCTTCTTCATTCTCTGAGCATCCTCTGCTGTGAGAGTAATTGCATCTGCACATCTATCGGCTACATGTGCTTTCATGAGAGCAGCAAACTCAGGACTATCGATAACGAGAGCAATCTCAAATGAGAGCCCCATAGATCTGAAGTTGAAGTTCGAAGATCCTATAACAACATATCTTGAATCAACTATCATAAGCTTCTCATGCATCAATGGAAGCTCATTGCCATCCTTATCAGTATGAACAAGGCTAAGCTTTATACCCGTGTTTTCCAAAAGCTTTGGAAGATAATAGCTCATACCGCTATTTGAATAGCCTCTGCTATCAATATCCATGAAGACATCAACATCCACAGCTCTATCAGTCGCCATCTTCAAGGCCTTCTCCATATTCTTATCAAGAATTGGAAGATATGGAAGGATTATAATCTCAGCATCTGCCTCATTTATCAGAGAGCCATACATTCCAGATATTGAGTCATCACTTCCCGTACCATAGTTAAAAAGGTAGGCATCGTACTTTCCCTTATCACCACTCTCTTTTATGTACTTAGACTCATCCATCTTATCTACAGAGAAG
>CAVHSB010000063.1:432-11154 GCA_963638635.1 Flexilinea sp. | reverse complement strand
AAGGTTATTAACGATGATTCCTGATGAGTTACCCTTAAACCAAGGGTTTCTCTCGGAGTTATGTGCATAATAGTTGCCAATAATAGCTACATTAGTACAATCATCCATTACCAAAGTTCCCATAGAGTGATTCATATGGCTCTTCTTATGAACTGACCAAGCAAGACACTCTGAGATGAAGTTGTTGCTATATGTAATATTCCTAGAAGCATTCTCTGGGCCATAGCCTCTCTTTCCTGATACAGACAGGTTCTCATCTACACCCCAGGATACAGAGCAATGATCAACTACGATATTATATGAGTTGCCGTTACCAGCTGTAGAAATCTCTGGCTCATAGCCTTCTCCTACCTCCGCACCTGCATCTCCCATTCTGAATCTGACATGCTGCATCACGATATCATGAGTGTCGAAGGTAAGTCCGCCACGGATGAAGGTAATGCCCGGAGATGGAGCAGTCTGACCTGCAATAGTAATGTATGGATTGGAAATTCTCAATTGCTGCTTCTCTAGATCTATTATACCAGCAACCTCGAATACTACAGTTCTAGCACCCTCAGCCTCTATTGCCTCCTTGAAGGAGCCTGGGCCATCTGCGTTAAGGTTTGTGACCTTTATAATACGTCCATCAAGACCGCCTCTTGTTTCGGCCCCATAGCCCACAAATTTTTCTTCTGGATAATCAATCATCTCTCTCATTCCCTCTGAGAAGATGAATACAGGCAAAAGCAATGCAATAAGCATTATCAAAAGCTTTTTCATTATGTTCTCCTTTATTTCCATTAAATATTCCCATTAGAAAATCGAGAAAGAAAGTGACAGAATCTAAATATGGATGACACAAAAACACTTTTTTTATGCTAAATTCAATATATGCACTATGAAGTTCCAGAAAAACTGAAAGAACTATCTACAATCTTCGAAGAAAATGGCTACTCACTGTATCTAGTAGGAGGAGCTGTCAGAGACTACATACTGGGAAATCAAAATCATGATTATGATTTCACTACTGATGCAATGCCGCTAGAGATCAAAAGAATGTTCAGAAAAACAATAGATACTGGCATAAAGCATGGAACAGTCACAGTGCTATTCAAGGGAGAAAGCTACGAGATTACGACATTCAGAGCAGATGGGGAATACCATGACGGAAGACACCCTGAGTCTGTAAAGTTCATAAGAAACATTGAGGAAGATCTTAAAAGAAGAGATTTCACGATTAATGCGCTTGCCGTGAATCTCAATAATGGAGAGATCATCGATAACCATAATGGACTTGAGGATCTAAAGAATAGAAGAATAAGAGCTATAGGCAACGCAGAAGAGCGCTTTAATGAGGATGGGCTTAGACTTATGAGAGCCTGTCGCTTTGCATCCAAGCTTGATTTCGATATCGAGGATTCTACAGAAAAGGCGATGTCGAAGCTTTATAGAAATATAGAGGCAGTATCAAAAGAGAGAGTCAAGGAAGAGCTATTCAGGCTTATAGACGGGAAGGCGCCTAGACGAGGCCTAGAGGCTATGAGAGTGACACAGATAATGGATGAGGTTCTTCCTGAGCTCTCAAAATGCTATGGAGTCCTGCAAGGTGGTTACCACAGAGAGGATGTCTACGAACACTCACTGCTCGCTTTAGAATATGCTTCGAAGCACAATTATGATATCAACTTAAAGGTTGCTACACTTTTTCATGATTTAGGAAAGCCTTCATCACAAAGAGAAGGAAACGATCGTTATACATTCTATGGCCATGATCTAAAAGGTGAAGAGATAGCTAAGAACATTCTTGAGAGACTCAAGGCATCAAATGCAGAAAAGTATGAAATATCACACCTTGTGAGAGAGCATATGTTCTCATACACTCCAGATTGGAGCGATGGTGCTGTAAGAAGATTCATAAACAGAGTCGGCAAGGAATATATAGATAAGCTATTCCTGCTACGCGCTGCAGATAGAGTTGCGACACTCGGACCTATGCCAGATAGCAGCACGCTCGATGCAGCTTTCAAAGAAAGAATAGATGAGATGCTTCTTACAAAACCTGCATTGAGCTTAAAGGACCTCGATATCAGAGGTGGAGATTTACTGAAAAAAGGGATTAAAGGAAAGCTTCTCGGAAGGACTCTAGACTATCTTTTAAGCGAAGTCATTGAGGATCCTGAGAAGAATGAGAAGGAGAAGCTGCTTCAGCTTTCTGAGTGTTTTGTTCAAGACCTAAAGAAATAAGCGCAAGCTTAGCAGCTGCCTGCTCTGCGGCCTTCTTGTTCTTGCCCTCAGCTGGGCCATAGGTCTTGGAGCCCAAGCTAACCTTCACAGAGAATACCTGCTCATGATCTGGACCAGATTGACCAACAAGCTCATATAGTGGGACCTTACCCTTCTTCTTTTGGTAATAAACCTGGAGCTCGGTCTTATAATCCTTATATGCGAGCTGATTCTTCTGAAGCTTTGTAACCTGCTCAGGAATGAATGAGAGTATGAAATCTCTAGCGCATTCAAAGCCCTGATCGAGATAAAGGGCTGCAATAACAGCCTCCATAGCATCTGCATTGATTGCTTTCTTTCTCTTTCCGCCCTGAATTTTCTCACCTCGTCCAACTAATAGATATCTTTCAAAATCCATCTTAGTTGCAACCTCAGATAGAGACTCTTCTGAAACAACTACTGCTTTGATTTTAGAAAAGTCACCCTCATGAAATTTATGATAAAAAGAAAAAAGATATTCAGCTGTCACTAAACCTAGGACAGAATCACCTAAGAACTCAAGTCTCTCATTATTATCTACATCTCCTTTACACTCATTTGCATAGGAGGTATGAGTAAAAGCCAGATTGAGAAGTCTCAAGTCATTAAACTTCAGATTATTATCTTTAAGGAAACAAAGAAGCTCCCTCTCACGGTCTTCAGTGATAAAGGGAGCCTTAGACTGATATGGAAGCAATTAGTTAAGTTCCTTAACAAGATACTTTACAGCATCTCCTACAGTTTCGAACTCTGCAGCCATGTCATCAGAGATTGTAATACCAGTCTCTTCCTCAATAGCGTATACAAGCTCATAAGTATCAAGGCTATCTGCGCCTAAATCCTTTCTGAAGGATGCATCCATTGTTACCTTAGCTGGATCAACAGAAAGCTTCTCTACAACTAAGTCCTTTACTTTCTTAAAAACTTCATTCTCAGTCATTTAAGTCTACTCCTCGTCTTTTGCGACAACAGGCTTACCAGCGTAATAACCACACTTTGGGCATACGCGGTGTGAAGGAATCAAGTTACCACATGTCTGGCATGCAACCAGATTTGGTGCTGAGAGCTTCATGTTAGCATGCTTTCTTGAAGCAGCTTTAGACTTTGATGTTTTATACTTAGGAGTTGCCATTTTTATTCCTCTCTATTTATATTCATCTTTCGACGGTTTTCAAGTTTACCAAAAGTGTCTTAGAGCGTCAACACAATTTGATAAGCCAATTGAACATAGCTCATAAATCAACACTTAGTCAAGCCAATTTCAATAAAGATGCAAGCCTTGTCACTCAATATTTATTTTTACACATCTTAAAACAGTGTCATAATAAATGCAATACTATACACTAAGTGATCTATCAAGCCAGCGTCCGCGAAGGTATCGGATGAGGAGAATAAGGCCTCTTGCAACAAGCTCAATGCTCATACTTAGCCATACGCCAATTAAGCCAAAGCGCTTTGAGTAAAGGATAACGCTGAATACTCTTATAAGCCACATTGTTGTGCTGTTGATATAAAAAGGACCTCTGCTATCACCTGCCCCGCGAAGAGCTCCAGCTATAACAATAGAGAGTGCAAAGAGAGGCTCTGCAAAGGCAACAATGCGAAGCACTGCAGCTGAGAGCTTTATTACTTCATCCTCATGAGTCAGAAGGGAAGAAAGAAATGGCGCATATATGAACATGAATACAGCTAGAAGCAAAACAATAAGAACAGCAAAGATGATTGCTATAGCAGAGAATTTCTTAGCAAGATCCTTTCTTCCTGCTCCTATAGACTGCCCTACCATAGCAGTTGCTGCAGATGATATACCATATGCAGGAAGATAGCATATGCCCTCAGTCTGAACTGCAACATAGTTAGCTGCTACGCTAATAGCCCCCATAGAAGCTACAACAGCAGTCATAAGCACCTGCGCAAGCGATATCGTAATGCGCTCAAGTGCTGTGGGAAGCCCTATATCTACCATTCTCTTGATGCATTCCTTTGATAGTCTCCACTCTCCCTTTCCATCCAGCTTCAATTGCCTATTGAATTTGATTGTGATGATGAAAAGCACAATGCCAGAAACAGCCTCACTAAGGCCAGTTCCAAGCGCCGCTCCCTCAACACCAAGTCCAAGCCCATACACCTTAAAAGAGCCAATGTACCTTGTCTCATATATAAAGAAGAAATTGAAAACAACATCCAATATGCACATCACTACATACATAAGACTAGGAACTATTACATTGCCAGCAGATCTCAGATGAGATGAGAATGTGTATTCAAGCATGCAGAATGGAATGAATAAGGAGTATATCTGAAAATAATGAGAAGCATCTCTCTTTATATCCTCATCTGCACCAAGAAGAGATGGGAGAAAGATGCCTACAATCACACAAAGGAATGCAAATATGAAGCCAAACAGAAGAATGAAGATTATGCTCTCTTTGACAACTGCTTCAGCCTTGTCCTCCCGCCCCGCTCCGAGATAGTGAGCAACCTGGACAGAGAAGCCTAGCGCAATACTTGAAATAACACCGCCGACAAGCCACGTAGAAGATGCAACAATGCCTATAGCTGCGGTTGCTTTATAGCCAATAGATCCTACCATAGCTGCATCTATATAGCTCATAGCAGTGCCAACTAGCTGCTCAAGTATAGCTGGTATAGATAGGAAAAGAACCAATGAAAGCTGGTCCTTCTTTGAAAT
Organism: Flexilinea sp.; assembly: GCA_963638635.1. Classification (GTDB taxonomy): domain Bacteria; phylum Spirochaetota; class Spirochaetia; order Sphaerochaetales; family Sphaerochaetaceae; genus Ornithospirochaeta. Next base: position 6,218 of record CAVHSB010000063.1, on the reverse strand, counting down.
AGAGCACCCATTACGCGCAAGAGTGCTCATCTGAATCATATTCATTAGGCTTCTGCTATAAAATCCTTCTTCCATACACCTGTATGATAGAAGGATAGAGATACGATAGTACCAATAGACCAGCCAACAGGCCAGCTGAGCCAAATACCAAGAACTCCATTAAATCCTGGAATGAGGATAGGAAGGAATCTAGAGAATACATAAGAAAGAGTTGCTCTAAGAATAAGATCTGAGAAGGTTGCAATCATGAAGGCCTTCATCGCCCCGCTACCTCTTAGAACACCATCTGATATGATCTTCATTGTAACAACAACATAGAAAGGAGCAACCATTCTGAAGAAGGATAGCCCAACATCTATAACTGCCTCGTCTCCGCTATTGACGAACAGCCTCATAGCCCCCTTTCCTAGGAATATGTAGATGCATGCTGCAGCAACAGAGAAAATCTCCGCCATCCATAGCGCACTCTTCTTGCCCTTTACTACTCTATCAACCTCACCAGCACCAAGATTCTGAGCTGTAAAGGATGATACACCATTACCAATTGTGGTAATAGAAGTAATTACCAGATTATTGAGCTTTATAGCTGCTGCATAGCCTGCCATAACAACAGCGCCAAAGCTATTGATTATAGACTGTACTATGATATTTCCAACGCTTATGAAGGATTGCTGCAAAATAGAAGGAACTGCAATAGAGATTATCCTCTTGAGAATTCTCCAGGAGAAAAGAGGTGCCTCAATTCCCTTTGTTACACCCTTAAGCCTTCTTATAAGTGCACCTGTTGCAAAAACAGCAGAAATTCCCTGACATAAAAAGGTTGCCCAGGCAACACCAGCAACACCCATTTTGAATAATGTTACGAATAGGATATCTACTGCAATATTCGCAGTTGAGGAAATAGCTAGGAATAAAAATGGTGTCTTAGAGTCTCCCATAGCTGTGAATACTCCAGTTGCTATATTGTAATAGAACATGAATACAAGACCGTAGATATAGATATCCAGATAGAGTGCACTGTCAGCGAAGGTCTCAGGTGGAGTATTTATCAAATTCAATAAAGGACGAGTGAATATAACACCGAAGATTGTAAGAAACGCAACCACAAAAAATGTGAATATGAAGGTTGAGGTTATTGCAGTCTTCATATGATCCAGACGCTTCGCACCAAAGTATTGGCTTATAATGACGCTAGAGCCCATATTGAGGCCTGTCGCAAAGGCTAGGAATATCAAAGTAATCTCATAGCTGTTGCCAACAGCCGCAAGAGCTTCAGCTGATATAAACTTACCAGCCACAAAGGAATCAGCAATATTATAAAGCTGCTGAAAAAGCATTGAACCAAGCAACGGAAGCGTGAATCTGATTATAACGCTTCTTTCATTTCCTACCGTTAAATCCTTATTCATGAAAACTAAAATATAACTTTATGAAAAAAAGGAAAAGAGAAAGCTCTATATGTTCAATTACAGAATGCTTAAGTACAACAAAGCATTACTGCTATTTATCACCGCAAGACTACATAACAAAGCTTTTATCTTCTATGATTGGATTATTCAAAGCTCTTCAGAGGTCGTTTCACGGTTTCTGTCACATCATACCGTATAAGTCAGCCAACCTGACTTGTTTCTCCTCTTGGTGAGACCACATCAATTAACTACCTTCAATTACGAAGGTGATGAAGACACTCCATCAAGACAATTAGACTAGAAACCTTCTCGTTTCCGTTCTGTAAGGAATAAATCACCACCCCAATTCATCATTCCAGGCAATGATATCATTTATAGCACCATCCTTCTTTGAGCTATACAAAGAAAGAAGCAGGCGCATCCTCTATGGAACATTCTCAGGCTTATTTCCCACATTACTATTACTAAGCAGGTGTGACACATAAATATCACACCATTTGCTCATTTGAAGAACCTAGATTCCTTTAGCTTTGATGTAAATGCTTTGACATAGCTCTCATCAGCTATTGGCCACTGGAAGCCCAGGCGATACAGAAGCTGTAGTGTCAGGGTATTATCAATTGAGTCAACGCCATTCTCTACAAGCTCCTTCTCATTGCTGGATGATGAATAAGTCATGAGAGAGCTTACAATATCAGAGGTATCTGGATTTTCAAGAGCGAGAGAGAGTCTCTTCTCAAATTCATCTTCCTCTACAAGCTCTATACCATCATTAATTTCAGAAAGAAGCTTTCCAAGATGACATAGATACTGGTTTGAAGGCATGAATGTGATTGATCTATCACCAGTTGATGAGAGAAGCACAATAGAGCGCGCTGTGTAGTCAACAGGCGAAAGATCGAATTCCTCATCAGCACTGCTATATGGTAGAGCTCCAAGTGCCAGATATGCCCTTAGCATATTCATAAAGCCATTTGAAAAATAGTTGATCTGGAATATACCATCCTTAAAGCGAGGTGCAAGATTTCCAACTCTCATTACCTTAGCTTTAAGCCCCTTCTCTAAAATAGCATTGTAAACAGCTCTCTCAGCAAGGAACTTCGACTTCACATATTGGTTATTCGATATCTTCTGTCCACCATAGAGAAAATGCTCGGTAAATATGAATTTTGTATCCTGAGCATATGAGAAGCCTGCAGTACTCTCTGTCGATATATGCACAAGATGAGCATCGTTATCGAGTGTCCATTTGATTATATTCTCAACAGACTTAACATTTACTCTCTCTATTTCATCATCATGTGCAAAGTGCTTTACAGATGCTAAAGCGTTGAATACCGTTATATCCTTTTTCTTAAAGCCACAAAGAGATTGCTCATCCATTACATCCTTTTCAAGCAGGATTATCCTTTTTCCAATCAGAGGCTTTAGCTCATCCATGTGGTAGTAGGATAGAAGCTTAAGTAATCTCTCCTCTGCACTCTCTCCGCCCTTTTCTCTGACGACGGCCCATATAGTACGCTCTTCATCCCTTGAAAGCTCTTCAAGAAGATGTATTCCAAGGTATCCTGTAGCCCCGAGAAGCAGAACATCTCCGATTTTTCTTCGTCCATCCTCCTTGAATGCATCTAGCGTATTCTGGGAAAGCAGCTTGTTAATAGCACTGTAATCGTATCCCTCGTCATCTATCGCGCTAAGATTTCTTTTATCGACTATCCTCTCTTCAGCCTTTTCCTCATTTGGAGCAACAGCAGCAGCCAGCAGATGTGGTGTTGGATACTCAAACACATCCTTATATGCAATCTTCCAGCCCTTCTTTCCTGCTTCAACAACAACCTTCATTGCGCTTATCGAGGAGCCACCTAGGTCAAAGAAATCATCATCACGACCAACCCTATCAAGACCTAGAACAGTACAGAAGACTGAACAGAAGTCCTCTTCGGCATTGCTCTCAGGTGCTGCATACTCACTTTGTGCAAATTCAATCTTAGGAAGAGCTCGCCTATCTACCTTTTGATTGACTGTAAGCGGGATTTTCTCTATTTGCATTGTTACAGCTGGCACCATATATGCAGGAAGCTTCTCTCTTATAAATGCATTGAGCCTATCTATATCAATCTTCGAAGAACCTACGATATAAGACGCGACATACTTTCCGCCGGAGGGGCTGTCGAAGGCACATACAACTGCATTCTTTATACCATCGTACGCTCTTATTACCTTCTCTATTTCTGTAAGCTCTATCCTGAAGCCTCTCACCTTTACCTGAGCATCTCTTCGCCCTACATAATCTACATTTCCGTCAGAAAGCCATCTAACAATGTCGCCAGTACGGTAAAGGACCGAGTAATCAGCTTCATTTGAGAATGGATTCTTAACAAAGATCTTCTCTGTAAGCTCAGGGCGTCCAAGGTAGCCCTTTCCGACCTGTAGACCAGCTATGCATAGCTCTCCGACTCCGCCAGGAGGTAAGAGGTGCATTTCCTCGTCAACAACATACAGCTTTGTATTCTCTAGAGGCTTTCCAATAGGAAGAAGTCGGCTATCATCCTTAACTAGATAATTTGTTACTGCAACAGTACACTCCGTTGGACCATATATATTATAGAACTCTAGCCCAGCTGGAGGTGTGAATGGTGTAAGCTTCTCACCGCCTACAGAGAGATACTTCAAGCTCTTTGCTGTCATACTAAGCGCATATTCTCGTCCAACCTGTGTAGTCATGAAGGTATGTGTTATTGCATTTATTGTGAAATACTCATCAATGAGAGGAAGATCCATCCTTATCTCATCTGAAATCACATAAAGAGTAGCCCCGCACATCAGGGTTGGATATATATCCATCATGTTGGCATCAAAGCCGAAGGAGGCATAGGAGGCGACTCGGCTAGAGCTTTGGAGCTTTGTCGTACGTATATACGCATATGAATAGTTAAGGATATTCAAATGGCTTAAAATAGCGCCCTTTGGCTTTCCTGTCGTGCCCGAAGTATAGAGAAGAATGAAGTCATCATCTGAGGATGGAAGCTCAGGAAGAGCTCCACCGCTGAGCTTTCTTATCTCATCAGTGAAGAGAACCTCTCCACTATAGTTTGAAATCAAAGGCAATAGCTTTCTATCTGCAATTAAAAGCTTTGCTTTTGAGTCTTCAACCATGAACGAGAGTCGCTCCTCCGGGTAGCTAGGATCTAGTGGCTGGTATGCAGCTCCGCTTTTAAGAACGCCTAACGCAGCAAGAGGCATCCACTCAGAGCGCTTTACAAGAATAGGAACAGCATCTCCACGTCCTATTCCCTTCTCTTTCAAATAGGCTGCTATGTTATCTGATAATATATCGAGTTCCTTGTAGCTTATTCTGACATCCTTGAAGACTACAGCAGTCTTTCTTGGACGCTTTTTCGCGCTCTTTTTAAAGAGTGCTACAACAGTCTCTGCTCTGTTATATTCCTTCTCTGTTTTGTTAAATGAGTCTATGAGCTTTCTGTCATATTCGCTTATTGGAGAGATTTGAGAGAATGTCTCTTTCTCGACTAATAGAGAGAGAACAGTATCGAGCGTGCGAGTGAATGACTCTACAAATAGAGGAGAATACAATCCTGTGCTAAATGAGAAGGTCCAGACATATCTTCCATCTTTCTTGGAGACGAGAACTACAAACTTAGCCTTCTCATTATCTCTCTCAAAAGATGTCACCTCTGCCTTTTCTCCTGCTATTGAGGCAAAGTCGAATTGGCTTCCCTGGTATGAGAAGAGAATATCTGGCGAGATATTATATTCACGTACTATTTCTGAGAATGGATAGATATCATGGGCCATATTCTCCATATATTGTCGTCCAGTCTTAATAACACTCTCCTTTATGCTTTCATCCATCTTGAATGAAAAATACATTGGGAATGTCTTAACGAACATCGAAACAGAGCGTGCAATCCTGCCATCGCTTCTTCCGTTATAGACTGTCGCATATATAGCATCTCTTGTGCCATTGTAGCGCGAAAGCGTATAGCCAAAGGCAGTATTGAAGAGCGCAGCCTCACTTACGCCGCACTCCTTACACCATTTCTCGACCTTCTTATCTGTAAGAGCAGATGACATAGAATACTCTGAAAAACTACCATTACCACCTTCCTTAACATCACTAGCTGGTAGGTAATCTGTAGTATCGAGAGAGGAGAATATAGAGTCATAGTAAGCCTTTGCGTTATCGTATTTTCCGCTTTTTGATGCATCTAGCTCATCAAGTGCAAATTCAAAGGCTGTATATTTCTCTTTCTCAAGCCTCTCTCCCTTATATGCATTCTCAATATCATCAAGAAAAATTACAAACGAAGTTCCATCAAAGACGACGTGATGTATGTCTAAGAAGAGACATACACC
>CAVHSB010000063.1:0-390 GCA_963638635.1 Flexilinea sp. | reverse complement strand
TAAGAAGAGATATACGCCTTCCTTTGTATGAAAGAAGACTATACGGTACAGCTCTTTCTCAGTAAGAGAGAAGCTCTGAACAAGCTTCTCACGAGAGGGAAGCTCATCGACTCTTTCTTCTGCGATGCTGACTTTAGCTTCATCACGTCTGATAGCGCGAACCTCGCCATCAGCGTTAAGTGAGAGAATGGTCTTCAGATATGGATGCGCGTTAACTGCTTTTTCGACGGCCTTCTTTAAGCGAGGGATATCGAGAGAAGGACTTAAACGGAATAGATACGGAATATTGTAAAGAGTCGAAGCAGGATCAGAGAGACATTGAGAGAATATAGCCTTCTGGGTTTGTGATATAGGATAGAAGACCTCCTTCTCCCTCTCAGTAAGCGGAGA
>CAVHSB010000062.1:0-11191 GCA_963638635.1 Flexilinea sp. | reverse complement strand
CAATATCATCAAAATGACTGTATTCCAGATAAAGAACATCGAAATGAATTTTCTACTATCCTTATATTCTTTAAGATAAAGTCTGATTGAAATCAAAGATGCAAGAGAGGCTACAGGAGTACCAAGGCCTCCTACATCAACACCATACAGAAGTGCTTTCAAATCCATTGAAAATGGCTCTAGAAGTATAGCGGAAGGCACATTCGATATTACCTCGGATAATATAAGTGAAAGTAAGAACTCATGACCACTTGTGATAGCACTGAGCTTTGATGCTATTGCTTCATTTGAGGCTATTGAGCTTGAGAAAATAAAGAAGAATAGGAATGTAGCAAGCAAAGGCCAATCTATAGCCTTGAGAGTATCTCTATCAAAGACTATCAGGATAGTGAGTGTTAATAGAAATAGCGGGAATGTGTTGAAGTAGCCAAGCACTGATGCAAGAGTCATCGCAAATAGGCATATGTAAAGCACTCTGTAGCTTTTATTGCCGCCATAGCTTTCAACCTCTGCTTTTATATAAATTGTATTTCTAAGGTTTTTACGGAATATAAAGAGGAGCGAAAGGACAATTAGAGCTAGAGATGCAATATATATAGGTAGCATCATTAACATGAACTCTGAGCTCTTTATGTTCATCTTTTCATAGATATATAAATTCTGAGGATTTCCAAATGGAGTTATAAGAGATCCAAGATTGGCAGCTATAGTCTCAATTATTACTACAGATGGGAGAAACTCTGTTTTCTCGCTCTTTGAGAATAAGAATATTGTAAGAGGCACAAATGTCAGGAGTGATACATCGTTTGTTATGAATGCAGATAGAACAAAGACTATGAGCGTAAGTGAGAGTGCTAATATGAAGGTGGATCTGATGTTTGAAAGTATTCTCTTAAGAGGATCAAAGATATGCTCTTTTTTGAATCCCTCAAGAGCTGCAAATAGCATGAATAGAGTAAGTAGGGTATTCCAGGAAAGATCCTGAACTCTTTCAAGTGTAATAGGTGCAATAAGCAGAGATAGAAGTGCTACAACAAGAGAGATCGTGAACATTCTCTCTTTCTTGAAAAAAACAATAAGTTTCTTCATTATCAAACCTCAGACTTTAACTTGATTCCACATTCCATGAAGATAAGTGAGATGCATGAGAATAATAGCAGTTTTATCTAAATAAGGCATCCTCTATCGTAATTTTCTTAAGCTGAAGCCATCTTTATTTCTGCTGTTATAAGATTCTTGCAATCCCTTATATCTTTGCTATCAATGCTATTAATCCGCATTAATTATGAGCTAGCAAAGCAGAAAATGAAAAAAGCAGAAAAGTGATGCGATAACTAGATTATTCTCTCTTCAAGATTATAGCTAAAGCTAGCAGAGTTGCTTATGGGTTAGCTGTTCAAACGTGAGAAGTACCTAAAAAGATAAGGCCTTTTTACTATGCTGAATCATAGCTACCGTGTGAGATGATAGGCATGATTCAATATTCATTAGCTTAAAAGACGCTATTGCAATTGAAGCTGCAGCATGGATTTCTTATTCCTCTTGAGTAATCTCTTCTCCATTTGAATTGAAGGTGAATACCTTAGTATTCTTTATTGCCTCATCTATGAATGAGTCCATACCAAGCTCCTCGAAATGTCTCTTAACGACCTCTTTTACAGGTCTTGTAAGAGGGTGCTTTGGAGAGAATACTACACAGCAATCCTCATATGGGAGTATTGATGTCTCATATGTTCCAATTGCTTTAGCTTTATCAATAATCTCTTCTTTGTCCATGCCGACGAGAGGTCGTAATACTAATAAAGAAGTCATAGAGTCAGTGAAGGTCATAGCATCTAGCGTTTGGGAGGCAACCTGAGAAAGTGCCTCGCCAGTTACTATTGTTAGAGCTTTATCGCTATTAGCTATTTTCTCTGCTGTTTGCATCATGGAGGCTCTGAACATCAATGTCGCCTCATCTTCAAAGCCATTGTCTCTTATATGCTCCTGCCCCTTGGTAAATGGAACAACAAATAGATGAGTGCCCTGAAGATATGGTGAGACTAAGGATGCGAGCTTCTTGACCTTCTCAAGGGCTAGCTCTGATGTATATGGATATGCATGGAAGTAGATGCAATCAAGCTTCATGCCGCGCTTAGCCATAGCTACAGCTGCAACTGGACTATCTATACCGCCAGATAGAAGAAGCACACCTCGTCCTGCTGTTCCGACAGGAAGTCCACCTGGTCCCTTCATGCTCTCTGTATAGAGATATACCTCATGTCTTATTTCACAGGTCAGGACAAAGTCTGGCTTTGTGAGATTTACAGTTAGATCTGGATAGTATTCAGATACAATCTCTGCAAGTATGCAGGCCATCTCGACGCTTCTCTTCTCAAATTCCTTATCCTCGCGTCTTATTTCAACCTTGAAGCTGCCTTTATCTGCAAAGGGATGGCTTTTCATTATCTGGCGTGTTTTCTCTTTTATATCCTCAACAGTCTTGTTTGAGATATAGGCACGGGCAAAGCCTGTAACGCCAAATGAAGTAGAAAGAGCCTTTTCTATTCTTTCATCTGGGCATTCATCATCTGTATAAACATAGATTCTGCCCTTTTGCTTCTCGACATGGCTTCTATATGGCTTAAGCTTATCCTTTATGTTTGATCTGAGCTTTTTTTCAAATACGGATCTGTTTCCGCCCTTTAATGATATTTCACCTTCTTTTACGAGATATAGTTTCTTAGACATTGTTCTTAGCTTCCTCAAATGCTTTCAATAAACCTATTGCATCTTCTTTTTTTGTATCTTTTGAAAATGAGATTCTTATAGCTCTTCTAGCTTCATCAGCCTTAACGCCCATCGCTTCAAGTATGCCCTCGCTTTTTCCCTTTGCATTATTAGAGCATGCAGAGCCAGATGAGATGCAAAAGCCTTTATCTGCCATTATTCTTGTAAAAACCTCTGAGGGAAGTGGCTGAGATAGAGATAGTATGTATGGAGTAGTGTTGGCGCTTGGAGAGATAATTCTAAAACCAAGCTCATCTGCACCATCTCTTAGAATCCTATTGCATGCCTTTATCTCATCCTCTGCCTCTTCTCTGTTTTCTATCCATTCCTTAAGAGCTTCCTTCATAGCAGCTATTGCAGGAAGATTCTCTGTGCCGCCTCTCTTTCCTCTCTCTTGTCCTCCAGCTGGAGCTATGGATCTAAGTCTCTCTGGGTTTTTAAGATAGAGTATTCCAACGCCTCTTGGTCCGTTGATTTTATGTGCAGAGAATGATGCTGCGTCAACTCCGGATCCAGCTAGATCAAGATCTGTCTTGCCGAGTGCTTGAACAGAGTCAGAGAAGAATTGGATCTTAGGATTGTATTCTCTTATTGCTTTATTTATCTCTTTTATAGGCTCTATGGCACCAACAACGTTATTCGTATTCATTACAGATACTACCTTGACGTCTTTTGTGAGTTTTCCCCTTACATCCTCTGGATTTATAAAGCCACCTCTGGCTTTAAGATATTCAATCTTCCATCCATAGCGTTCTAATATTGGCCAATAGGATGAGACAGCCTCATGCTCGATCTTATCAGTGAGAATTAATCCAGGCTCCTGCCATAGAAGGGAAGAGAAGAATATTGATATAGACTCTGTAGCACCGGATGTGAAGAATATGGATTTTGAATCCACCTTCAGAAGTGCTGCAACCTCATCTCTGGTTCTCTCTAGCTTATCCTTAGCCCTTTGTCCATCTCTATGAATAGAGGAAGGGTTAGCGCTGTATTCTCTTGCTGTTTTTATATATTCATCTAAAGCTCTATCTGAAAGATAGGTTGTAGCTGCATTATCAAAATAACGAGTCATAGAGATTATTAAAATGGTATTTCCTCTTTTAGTCTATAGAGTATATAACCAAAACTGCTATAATCATTATATGGATAAACTCTTTAGAGCAGCTCTCGCTGCAGGTAAATACAGTGATGTTTACTCTTCATCTTCTCTTTCTGAGCTTGATGAGAGGCTTAAGGAATATGATTCTAACTCTATATTCGTATTTGATGAGAATACTAAGGATCTCATTAAAAGAGCTAATAGGCGATTCGTTATTCTCAAAAGCGGAGAGGAGTATAAGAACCTTGAGTCAATAAAGGCAATACTTGATAAAGCTATAGATTCTGGTCTTTCAAGAGACTCTGTATTTATAGCTATAGGCGGCGGCGTCATTTGTGATATGACAGCATTTGCTGCCTCAATTTACATGAGAGGCTCGAGAGCTATTCTTGTTCCAACTACGCTTCTTTCCCAGGTTGATGCCTCTGTTGGTGGTAAGAGCGGAATAGACTATAGAAATCTTAAGAATATAGTTGGCTCATTCTTTCCTGCAGAGTCTATCATAATATGCTCTGAGGCTTTGAGGTCTCTTCCTGAGGATGAGTTCATATCAGGGCTTGGAGAGGTAGTTAAGCATTCATTCTTATCTCCAAATGATAATCTATACAGCTTTTTAGAAAACAACAGAGATAAGATTCTCTCCCGTGATAGCGATACGCTCTCTGTTCTCTTGCACGAATCTCTTCTTGTTAAGAAGCACTTCATAGAGCAGGATCCTGAAGAGAAGAGGGGAATCAGAAGCTTCCTGAATCTTGGCCATACCTTTGGCCATGCGCTTGAGTCTATAACGGATTATAAGGTAAAGCATGGAATAGGCGTTGCATGGGGATGCGCTAAGGCTGCAGAGGCTGGGGTATTGGCAGGTATCACAGATAAGGCTTATTGCGAGAAAATGAAGCATTTGCTATCGCTTTATCCCTTCAATGCGGAATATAAGGTTTCAAAAGAGATGCTTGCTGAATACCTTGCTGCAATAAAGAACGATAAGAAGAAAAAGAATGGAGAGGTTAAGTTTGTATTCATGAAGAGCCAGGGAGAGCCGATGCTCTCTCCTCTCTCTGATGATATAGCCACAAGTGTTGTATCTTAGCTTCCGATTTCGAGTGCATCCTCGATTTCTCTGAGTTTTCTCATTGTCATGGCTCTCTTCTTGCTCTCGCTCTTTGGCATCAGGTCAAGGAGTGTTGAGAGAGAGTACATTGAGTCCTTTACAGCATCCTGGAATGATGCAATAGGCTGCAGAAAGTATGTGCCCTTGCTTTCGTGCAGAGCTAGATAGGAGAATCTCTTTCCATTTCTTGAATATGTCAGGAGTATGTGGTTAAGCATTGATTCCAGTGATTTATACTCTTTCTCATATGGCTTTACTCTCATTTTTGAAAGCTTTTTGACTACAATAGGCCGCTTGCCCTTTATGAGCGCCCTTAGTGCCCTTTGGTCTGTTCCCTTATGAGTTGCCTCAGATATTATACCCTCAATTTCAATATAGAACTTCGCACTCTCAGGTACCTTTATTGATATAAGTGCATTATATGGAAGAACGATAGCATTGCTTCCATTTATCTTTCGCTTATACTTCTCAAGTGCCTCAAGAGACTTTTTCTCTTCGTCTCTGTCTCTTTCTATCTTCGTCTTCTTGAGATTTTCAAGAATCGATGGATCCAGCTCCTTGAGCCATTCAGGTTTAAGCGGAGAGCAGGTTCTAGCATACATCTTTGATGTCTTAACAATCTCTCCTGCTAGAATGTACTCTGGAAGTCTTTTGAAATATGCAGAGCCTGGATGTATTAGTATCTGGTCTGCAGCAATGCTCTTGTAGCTCCATTTGTCGACCTTTTTGCATACATATTGTCTGAGTCCTGATGCGAGTGCTAGGAAATAGCCCTTTATGGTGCCTCCGTTGGTTATTGGAACACCTTCCTTTGATACCAGCTCCTCAAGCTGCTCCTTTATATGTATGACCTCTTCCATAGTCTCAATATCTAGAAAGTGGCTCTTTGTGAATCTTTCTCTTTCCCTTCTGTTGAGCTTTATATATCTGTTATAGAGCGTCAGCATAGCAACGAAGTCGCCATATACTGGATCCTGCATGCTCTGATGCACATCTCTAGCTGTTACTTCCTCTCCTGGTGGCAGTACATAGGGTGACTTTGTAGAAAGAAAGGATACAGCAATCAATACATTTGAAATTACCTCTGGGTAGTTGAGTATAGCCTCGACTATTACACGCGATAGGCGAGGAACAAGCGGAAACTTGATCATCATCTCACCTATATGAGTCAAATGGTGATTCTCCTCTATTGCTCCAATGGTTATAAGAGTCTCCTCTGCTGATTTCAACGCGCTCTTTTTCGGTGCAGTAATGAATGGAAAGTTTTCAGCATCATATATTCCTAGCTCACTCATTCTGAGAACTACCTCAGCAAGATCTGAGTGCAGAATCTCCTCTTCAGAGAATGGAGCTCTCTTTTCATAGCTATCCTCGTTATATAATCTGATGCATAGTCCACTTGCCGTGCGTCCAGCTCTGCCCTTTCTTTGATCTGCAGATGCTCTTGAGATTGGAATAGGCAAAAGAGAGGATGTGAAGTTTCTTTGGTTGTAGATGTTTATCTTAGCAAGACCTGAGTCTATTACAGTCCTTATTCCATCTATCGTGATGCTGGTCTCTGCAATATTTGTTGCAACAACGACCTTTGTCTTTCCTATCTCTGTAGGTGTAAATACACGCTCCTGCTCGTCCTTTGAGAGCCTTCCGAATAATGGATATATCTGCAAAAGATCAGCAATAGATGATGTATAGAGAGCTGATAGACAGTTCTTTATCTCAACCTCTCCTGGAAGGAATATAAGAACATCTCCTCCATCCTCTCTCTCATGTGCATCCTTAACAAGAGAGACAATATGTTCAAAATATTCATCTTCGCTCTCTTTTGTCAGCACAATGCTATCGTATCTTACTTCAACTGGATACGGCTTGCCTGATATAGATATTATAGGAGCATCAAAGAAGAAGCGAGAGAATGTCATTGTGTTTATAGTCGCACTTGAGATGATTACCTTAAGGTCTTCTCTTTCTTTGATGATGTTCTTCAGAAGACCTAATATGAAATCAATATTGAGGCTTCTCTCATGTGCCTCATCAACCATTATAACTGAGTATCGAGAGAGAGTTGGATCTGCCTTCACTTCCTGAAGCAGTATTCCATCTGTCATTATCTTGATTCTGGTATCATTGGCTGTAGTGTCGCTAAAGCGCATTGTGTATCCGCAATAGGTGCCATTCTCATCGCCTATTTGACGCTTGATGAATTCACAGACGGATAGAGTAGCTATTCGCCTTGGCTGTGTTATGCCAATGATTCCATATTTATCATAGCCAGCTTCTCTTAGTATTAAAGGAAGCTGTGTCGTCTTACCGCTGCCGGTAGGACTTTCAACTATGATTACCTGATTCTCCTCTATTGCCTTGAGAATCTCTGACTTATGGGAATATACAGGAAGCGAGTAGAAATCAGCCAAGTTTTACTCCATTTGCAGCGTCTATAGCACTATCGTACTCTGCAGTCTCTCTTGTTGCGTTGAGCTTCAATATATATTTATCATCCTTGAATGTCATTGTATATGGAATCCTGTTCTTATCTGCATATTCATAGATTTGCTTCATTTTCTTCTCTGGAAGCATATATACATTGACTCTGATATTATTCGCTCTTAAAACTCTTGCTGTATTCTGAGCTCTCTCTGTCTCTTCTGCTTTGTGGATAATGATTACATCTGCAGATGATGAGGATGAGAGAATAGGGCTATTAAGCTCTGTAAGTCCTGCAAGAAGTCTGTCTAGACCAATTGATGATCCAACACCTGGAAGCTCTTCCTTAGTATATAATGATGCAAGGTTGTTGTATCTTCCGCCAGAGCATACAGAGCCAAGATCAGGAAGCTCATCTAGGAATGTCTCATAGACTATTCCTGTATAGTAATCGAGTCCTCTTGTAATTGATGGATCTAAGATGAAGTTCTTCTCTATGCCAGTGGCCTTCAATAGGCTATATATATCCTCAAGACGCTTAGAAGACTCTGATGGCCCCCCTGATAGCTCTTTAAGCTTCTCTAGTGTCTTTAAAAAGCTCTTTCCATCTCCTGCAGTGATGTACTCTATGATTCTAGTGGCTTTTTTATCGTCCCCTGTGATCTCAACAAGAAGTCTCTTTACCTCCTCGTCTCCTATCTTTCTGAGCTTATCGACAGTTCTGAGAATGTCTACAGACTTATCCTTGATGCCAAGCTTATCCAAGAATGTGTTGAAGAGTCCTCTGTGTGAAAGGTGAAATGTGTAGTTCTCTACCTCTAGTGCAGAGAAGGATGAGTGCACCATAGAAAGAATTTCATAGTCTGCTTCAGCGTTGTCTGCACCAACGATATCGAAATCACATTGGATAAACTCTCTGTATCTGCCTTTTTGAGGCTTTTCACCTCTCCATACCTTATTGATATGATAGCGCTTGAATGGAAGTGCTAAAGCTGAAGAGTGGCTTGCCATGAAGCGAGCAAATGGCACTGTGAGATCAAATCGCATAGCAACTTCTCTTCCGCCATTGTCTTCAAAGTGGAATACCTGCTTATCTGTCTCTCCGCCGCCCTTGCCAAGCAATACTGAAGTATATTCAAGCACTGGTGTGTCTATTGGAACAAAGCCATAGGACTGAAAGTTGTCTTCAAGCTTCCTTATTATTTTTCTTTTTGGGATTTCCTCTTCAGGAAGTGAATCCCTGAATCCTTTTAATATAACTGGATCTATCATTTGTCCTCCGACATAGAAATTTTAACAGTAATTAATATAAGGGTCTATAGAGACAAAATTCAAAGCTAATCTTGTTTTTTTTCTATCATTTTAGTAGTTTTTGTAGTTGTGTTTATTAAATATAAATCCAATGGAAAGGGAAAAAGCATTCCCGTTGCTAAAATATATAATCAGAAAGAGCATCCTATCAAGAATTCAATGATTGATAAGGATGCACTATGGGCTATAAGAAAGCTGCAGGCAAATGGCGCTGAGGCATATGTAGTTGGTGGTGCTATAAGAGATCTTATGCTTGGAAAGATTCCAAAAGATGTAGATATCGCTACAAGCGCATCACCAAGGCAGGTGCAGAAGCTATTCTGGAATAGCCGCATAATAGGTAAACGCTTCAGAATCGTCCATATATTCTTCAATGAGAAGATAATAGAGGTTACTACATTCAGATCGGATGAAGAGAACTTTGAAGAGGGTAATAACAATATATTCGGAACTATTGAGCAGGATGCTAGGAGAAGAGATTTCTCGATTAACAGCCTCTACTACAATCCAGCTAACGGTCAGCTTTTGGATTTCAATGATGCTTATCCTGATTTCAAGCGCAGGGTAATCAGATCGCTTATTCCTCTTTCTTATACATTCTCAGAGGATCCTGTAAGAATGATAAGAGCATTGAAGTATGAGGCAACCACCGGATTTACATTGAAGTGGAATATAAGACGAGCAATAAAGAAGAATGCAGCTAATATTACAGCATGCTCAACAAGCAGATTAACTGAAGAGATAGTAAAGATATTGGCTTCTGGCTACAGTGCTCCTATATTCAGAAATCTATCTGACTATAAGCTTCTCTCTTATCTTCTTCCTGCCTATTCTGTTTATTTTAAATATCCTGTTGTAACAGAGTCTTTAGAGGCTCTCGATAACCTGATTCGTGAAAAAGTAAGCAAGGATGAGGCCAAGCCAGAGCGGGCAGTGCTCTTTTACTATTTGATAAAGCCTGCTTTGATAATCGAGAGTGATAGCACTCTATCATCAGATGAGCTTTTGAAGGATGCCTTCAGGCAGGCCAAGGTTCTCATAGCGCCGATAACTCCAGCAAACTTTGAGCTAGAGAAGGCTGTTGCGCTTGTTTTGAATGACTATGGTCTTACTGTAGGAAAGGCAAAGAAGGGTAAGGCCAGAGCTAAGAAGAACAATGCTCCTGTAAAGGAGAAGAAGGCTAAGAAGAAAAAGAAGAGCAAGGTTAATAATGAGAGCTCCTCGCTTGCACTAGAGCACGATAAATAGTTCTAACCCCATTCCTCGATATCTATTGTGACCTTCTTTATTCTTATGTTTCCGTATTTCTCGAGACAGTCTGCAATATATTCCTGAAGATCAGATATCGTAGTTGAGATATAGTGCCTTATCGGAAGCTGAAGCATTACAGAGACAGTGTAGGTATCATCATTATTCTTGGTCCCTCTTACCTTCTTGACCTTGATTATGGTATCGTATTCGCTTATTACATGCTTCACCATTTGAGTCAGAACAGCATCGCTCATAGACTCCTTCTCCGGCTTAGAGAACTCTGGTCTTACAATAGTCTTCTCGCTTGTTTGCTTCTTTCCGTTTAGCTTCTTTCCTATTGCTACCCTTATAGATCCGAACACAATCTGAGGTGCAGCTCTTGTGATTTCAATTGGAGGTACAGGAATCACATGCTTACCTTCCTTGAATCTTATTCGCATTGCAGTCTCAATCTCTTCTGCACTTGCTACATCCTCAATGTGGATTATCTTCTCTGGCTGAGGAAGCTCTAGGCGGGTACATATCTTGCCAATCATCTTCTCGCTGGTGCCTATTATAAGAATCTTCTTGTATTTTTCCTTTAAAAGCGCATCCTCAACAGCTCTTTTATGCTCCTCATCGTCAAATACTGCTGTCTTTACAGCAGTTAGGAAATTAGGATCTTCCTTTGCCGAGTGTCCTGCTATTATTCTGTCGCCCTTTATCAAAAGGCCATCATCAATGATTAAATCTATCTTATGCTTTGATGCAACAAGCTTGGAGTGGTAGCTTTTGCCTGTACCGCTCCTGCCAACTAGTGCATATACTTTGACGCCTTTGAATCTTGAAAACCAAAATTGAAATAGCTTATTCACATTTTATATTTTAATATTTCTAAGCCGCAACTGCAAGAAATAGCAAAATGTGGATATTCTTTTATAGATATGTATTTATTGATAGCTGAAAATATGGCTTTAAAAGTTATGAAAAGCTAAATCTCTAAGTTGAGTAATTGGATTTATGAGGTTAAAATCTATTTAATTACCACGGAGGAATACAGAGTGAAGCTAGCCACTTTCAAAAGAGGCGGTGTTCATCCTGCTGACAAAAAGGAGCTCTCTAAAAATAAGAGTCTGGTTCGTCTTGAAATGCCAGACGAGCTCATTGTTTCTATGTCGCAGCATCTTGGAGCACCAGCAACTAGTTTAAAAGCAAAGGGAGATAGAGTAGAGCGGGGCGAAGTAATAGGT
>CAVHSB010000061.1:0-11250 GCA_963638635.1 Flexilinea sp. | reverse complement strand
ATATTTAAAATGACAAATATTTCAAGCTTATGTTGCGTTATCAACTAAATTATATCACAACTTTTGCGAAAGTTATGTACTAAGAGTTAAGACACTTGGTAGTTGTACTCATTGAGATACCTAATTTTTCGAAGACCTCGTCATGCTGATTCTTTAGATTATGTATTGTTATCTGGCCTTTTATGTCTGTTAATTTCAAGAAAGCAGCCAGGCTTAATAACTGCTTCTTTGAGAGCTTCACTGTCTTTGCAGCTTCAGATAGCTTGGCATCAATACGACCTGAGAGAAGCATAACGAATGCAAGTCCCTGCATTACAGCCCAGTCATCAATATTGAGTTCCTTGAATCCTGTGACATTCTTAATGCGGTCGTAATAGGTCTCAATCGACCAGCGATTTTTATACCGTCCGTAGACCTTCTCTGCGCTTTCATCGGTAAGGTTGGTAATGAGGACAATGACCCCGAAGCCGTCTACGAGTTCGTTGTATTTCTCCATTGTGTGGCCCTTGCTGCCGGAGTCAATTTCTTCAAGGTATTTCTTTGAAAGTCTCTCTGCCTCCGAGATGTTCTTGCAGTAAATCACCTTTCTTCCGTTAACTATATAAGTCCTGTATTTGACAAGGTCGGTCTTCTTGTTCTTCTTGTAAAAGAAATACTCCTGCAGCTTATCTCCACCTCCGAGAGAGGCGATGTCCTTCTCTGCATCTTTGTACATGTTCATGTTCTCACTGAGAGGGATGACATAGAAGGCTCCTTCATTCTCAAGAAGGCACATGTTATCTTCAGAAAAGAATCCTCTGTCTATTAATATAACTTTACCTTTTACAGTACCGCAATGGTCTATAAAGTCGGAAAAATCGCTCTTATCCAGCATATAACCGGGGTAAACCTTGGTTGCAACAGGAGAAAGAGACTCCACATCAAAAGCAACCATAAGGTTCATCTGGTTGCTCTTTATTGTCTTAGCCTTATACCCCGGAGCAGAAAGCTCATTGTTCTCGCTTGATGTGGCAATCACATGGCCATCGACAGCAATCTCCTCTCCACTCTTCTCGAGGCATTTCTGCTGGAACTCTCTTGCAGTATCCTGTCGTCCTATAAGCTCAAGAAGAGTAGAGAGTCTTCTGTATGAGAACTTCAGCGCAGGATAATCATGGGCGATGAGGCTTCGCTCATAGTAATCTTCTGCAATAGTAATTCCCGTATATCCCTTTACCGAAATTATTGATGCAAAGGCAAAGAGCTGCATTGCCTCTTCTGTTGTAAAGAATTCTTTTAAGAGAACATAGTCCTCTTTTGCAAGAGAACAGGGAAGAAGATATGAGCCGTAATCAAAGCAGGTTATCCCCTTATTCTTTGACGCGTCTTCATTGGGAATAAAGCCGATGCCTTCAACGATTCTGCCGAGTATCTTACCGGAATCTGTCTTCCATTTTCCTGTAACAGGATCCTTATGCTGGGAATGTGAGTATACATAATACTTACCTTTGACAACCTTAATGATTGTTCCTGTAGGTTTGAGTTTTCTTATCTCTTCCGGTACTGAATATGCTCCCATATGCTCTCCTTGTTAGTGTACATAATATGTACATAACTATAGTAAACAAAAAGGACGGATTTGGCAACAGAAAAAGAGCAGCCATTTTAAGAAAGCTGCTCTATTTCTCAATTTCTTGAATTAAAATCTTAGTTTTTTGTAAGAAATGCACAATACATCAGCATGCAATAAGTGTGAAGTCTAAAATCTGGCGTGTTTTAGTACCTAACTTTTAGAAAAGTTGTGTTTTGATTATCTAGCTGAGTACTCGTTCAAGGCTGTTGCGATATATTCCATAGCCGCATTGTCATAGCGCTGATCAAGCTGTATAGACATTATATGGCTATAAATATATTTTGCACCTTCATACCTAGTTATATCATCAAGCATTGGAGGAATAGGCCAATATACAGTTGATGCAATATTTCTCTCTCTTAAGAAGCTCTGGAGGTCATCTCTATTATCTGCATATATCGAGAAATGAGATGGAACATCATGTTCTTTCAGCTCTGTAAAGATAGGCTTGAAGCCCTTTGGCTCTTCAAGGCCATTGATTATGACTTCAAAGTGCTCTCTCCTCTTTGATTTCATATCATCATAATCAAAGTGCTTAGCAATATATATAGATTCCTCATCTGACTTATAAGAGTCAAAGATTTCTCTGAGTCTGAGCTCTGTATTCCAGAAGGTCTCACTAGCCTTCTTATTGAAGCTATCATCTCCAGTTTTTAGTGCTTCAGATCTTTCCTCCATTGCCTTGTAGCGCCCTTTAATATGCTCTTCTTCTGCATCCAGCATAGCAACCTTAAAGGGGCCAGCCTTCTTTACAGCAACACCACCAGAGGCAATACCCATCCACTTTCTAAGAGATCCAGCTGCGTAGTCAGCAATCGGATCTATATAGTATGGTGAGTGGGTTGTATCATGGAGGATTATAATGCCTCTATCCTTTACCTTCTTCAGGAAAGCCTCATCATATCTTATGAACCCATAGTATCCACAGAGTGCGAATACGCCAACACCATCAAGATCTTCTTCCCTATAGATAGGCTTAAGGTTATCTGGGTCTATATCATAGAACCTAAGAGAGTACCCAGCCTTAAGATAAGAGCCAAGCACTGTCTCACAGGTATAGGCAGGAACGTAAGCAACCTTCTTTACATCATCTCCAATATCCTTAAGACATGTATATAATGCACAGCGCCCTGACATAGCATATACAGAATTCTTAAGCTCTGTAACATTGCTATTAGTACACTTCTCCAGCTCAAACATTCCACCTATTTTCATATTTCTCTCCTCAGAATGACTTAATAGTCTTCTCATCCATACGCTTTAAAATCTCTACAGCTAGCTTAATACCATTCTTATAATCATCTAAAGATGAATATCCATAGTGAGTATGAGCATAGCGTACAGGAATTCCTATTACGATTACAGGCACACCAAGATGTCCCATATGAATAGGAGCACCATCAGTAGAACCACCGGTTCTGACAGCTCTTTGAGCAGGTATTCCAAGCTCCTTAGCCAAACCTAATGCATAGCGCTGGAAGCGAGGATTGGTTATCATTCTAGCATCAATATCTCTGAGCATCGGCCCCTTCTTCAAGGCTGTCTGGCTCTGGTATGCTGGAACTACTGTATCGTCAGCTGGGCAGCCCTCAAAGCATATAGCTAAATCTGGCTTAACGTGCTCAACAGTTACTGTAGCGCCACGGGTTCCGACCTCCTCTTGGCTTGCAAATGCACCAACGACATCAACATCAAGAGATAGTCCTTTAAGAGAATCAATAGTCTCGATTATAGAAGCACAACCAAGTCTGTTATCGAATGCCTTACCTCTCATTATGCGATGCTTCTCATCAAACTTGAAATCAACATCTGGAACAACTGGAGCTGCAACCTCGATCTTATAGTCGTTATAGATCTCTTCTGCGCTTGTAGCACCGACATCGATTACAAGAGAAGAGACCTCTAAAGGAGCCTTTCTCTCAGCCTCGCTCATGAAGTGTGGTGGCTTTGATGCAACAACGCCATCGATATATACACCCTCGCTGTTTCTGACCCTGACAAGATGTGCAGGAACATTTGTAGCAACCCAGCCGCCAATAGTCATGAATTCAAGCATGCCATCAGGCCTGATTGCCTTAACCATGAAGCCTACTTCATCTGTATGAGCATCAAGCTGTACTACAGGCTTCTTACCGCTGTTCTCTGGCCTTCTGAGATAAAGGTTCCTCATGCAATCCTCTTCAAAAGTGCCAAGATCCTTACCGAACCTTCTCACGACCTCAAGAACATCATCCTCAAAGCCAGAAATGCCATTGGCATTGCTGATCTCTTCTATTAGCTTGAGCTCTTCTTTATCGTTCATCACTTATCCCCTTAAAGAAGGAGGGGAAGAATCCCCTCCTATAAGAATTATTTTGCAACCTGTACATTCTGGAGCTTATGGTATCCAATTGGATCAAGCTCGAAGCCCTGTACCTTGCTGCTAACACCAGCATTGATTGTTGTATAGATGATAGGAGCATTGTTCATGAAATCCTTAAGATAGATTGCAAGCTCCTTATAAGCCTCAAGACGAACAGAAGAATCTGCACTTGTTCTTCCTTTCTCTACAAGGGCATCAATAGTAGGATCTGCTGTGAAGCTTCTGTTGCCAGCTGCGCCCTGCTGTGTTGAATGCTCTAGTGAATAGTAGGTATAGTCAGCATCCTTTGTGCTTGTTACCCAGCCAAAGTATCCCATGTCATGCTCACCTGCTGTTGTTCTGCTGATGAATGCACCAAACTCAAGAACCTCAACTTTACATGTAATTCCGATATCCATGAGCATAGCCTGGATAGCCTGGCACATCTCAACACGTGACTGGTTGTTGTTTACCCAAAGAGTGCAGGTAAAGCCATTTGGATATCCTGCTTCCTTCAATAGCTCCTTAGCCTTTTCTGGGTTGTACTCAAAGTCACCCGGGTTGTAGTAGCCATAAACTGCTGGAGCAATAAGAGCATTAGCTGGCTCACCGCTTCCGCCATTTACAGTCTCAACTAGAAGCTCTCTGTCAATTGCATAGTTGATAGCCTGTCTTACGAGCTTGTTATCAAATGGAGCCTTCTTTGTGTTGAAGGAGATATAGAAGCATGAAAGTGATGGAACCTCAAGAAGCTCTAGACCCTTCTCATTCTTAACTCTGTTTGCATCGCTTGTTGTAAGATCATATGCGATATCAATCTCACCAGTTTCAAGAGCGATAGTTCTCTGAGCAGCCTCAGGAATAACCTTCATCTCAACATACTTAGTCTTAGGAGCACCTGCATAATACTCATCAAATGCCTCAAGCTTTACATTGTCATTCTGAGCCCATGAAACAAACTTATATGGACCAGATCCAACTGGAGCTGTCTTAAGAATATCTGGATTAGCTTCAACATAATCCTTTGGAACGATAGCAGCATATGGAACTGCTAGGTTTCTGAGAGCTGGAGCATATGGAGCCTTAGTCTTAACAACTACAGTATAGTCATCTTCGATTGTTACGCTCTCAATGAAGTCAACAAGGTAAGATACTGATGCACTTGCAATAGCTCTATCAAGTGAGAACTTAACATCATCTGCTTTGAGCTCTTCGCCATTATGGAACTTAAGACCAGTGCGAAGCTTGAAGCGATAGGTAAGCTCATCAAGCTGCTCCCAGGATGTAGCGATCTGTGGTACAATCTCACCGCTGACAGGATCAACATCAACAAGAGTATCATAGATGTTGTTTGTAACAGCTACTGCAGGAGTTTCCTTTCCAATCTGAGGATCAAAGGATGTTACATCTGCACCCTGTGCAAAGATAACAGTATCCTTAAAGCCACCGCTAGTTGCAGCAGCAGTGCTCTTTTCCTGAGCTCCACCGGCAAAAGCAAAGGATCCGACAAATAACAAAACGAGAAAAACCAATGCAATTTTCTTCATTTTTCCTCTCCTTATAAAATTCATATCCCTAGGGATAGATTTATGCCAATAAGCAAGAGACCAAATGTCCCTTCTCAACCTCTTTAAGAGGTATATCCTCTTTTCTGCAAGCGTCTGTAGCATATGGGCAGCGCTTAGCAAAACGACATCCAGGCTCTGGATCTATAGGGCTTGTCAGCTCTCCCTCCAGAAGAATACGCTTTGCCTTATAATCTGGATCTGGAACAGGAATTGCAGATAAAAGTGCCTTTGTATATGGATGAACAGGATTCTGGAAAAGTCTCTTAGCTGGAGCCTTCTCTACAATCTTTCCAAGGTACATTACAACAATCTCATCGCTTATATGCTTAACAACAGATAGATCATGCGTAATGAAAAGGTACGTAAAGCCGAACTTCTCCTGTAGATCCTGCATAAGATTCAAAACCTGTGCTCTTATTGATACATCAAGAGCTGAAACAGGCTCATCGCATACTATGAACTTAGGCTCTAGCGCGAGGACTCTAGCAATGCCGACGCGCTGTCGTCTGCCACCATCAAGCTCATGAGGGTAGCTGTTGACAAGTCTTGGAGCTATGCCAACCAGGTCCATGTACTCTCTTACCTTCTTATCTATAGCATTCTTATCTCTCTTATCCACAAGCTTCTGGATAATGAGAGACTCTGCAATAGTCTCACTTACAGTCATCCTAGGATTTAGAGAAGCAAAGGGATCTTGGAAGATGATCTGCATTTCCTGTCTCATTCTCTTCATCTCTTTAGCTGAGTATGAGGTTATATCCTTGCCTTCAAAATAAATCTTACCGCTTGTCGGCTCATGAAGCTTCAAGATAGTTCTTCCAAGTGTGCTCTTACCACACCCAGACTCACCTACAACACCCAATGTTGTGCCCTTCTCTAATGTGAAGGAAACATCATCTACAGCATGGAGGACTCCATGAGGTGTTGGAAAGTACTTCTTTAAATTCTCTACACGAAGTAATTCGCTCATTTCATCTCCTCCTTTCTCTTATAGCATCTGACAAGGTGTCCATTACCTCTATCCTCAAGCTCCGGCTCTGTCTCTGTGCATTTTTCTGTGCAATACTTGCATCTTGGAGAGAACTTGCAGCCCTTTGGTAGTGCTGTAGGATCTGGCATCATTCCATTTACAGGGTTAAGTCTATCAACATCCTCATTCAACGATGGAATAGAGCCAAGAAGACCTATAGTATATGGATGCTGAGTATCTTTGAAAATCTGATGAAGATCTCCCTGCTCAACTACCTCTCCTGCATATATGATTGCAACCTCATCACAGTTTTGAGCAACTACTCCCAAGTCGTGAGTTATCAAGAGCATCGAAGTATTAAGCCTCGACTTAAGCTCATTGATCATATCTAGAACCTGGGCCTGAATTGTCACATCAAGAGCGGTAGTAGGCTCATCTGCAATCAAAAGCTTAGGGTTACAAGCAAGAGCAATAGCAATGACCACTCTCTGCTTCATTCCACCAGAGAATTGATGAGGAAACTCTTCGGCTCTGCCTCTAGGGATTCCTACCATTTCAAGCATATCACCAGCCTTTTCCTTAAGCTCATTCTTCTTTAGATCTGGATTATGAGATTCGATTACCTCTTCAATCTGCTCCCCAACTGTAAGAACAGGATTAAGGCTAGTCATAGGATCTTGGAATATCATTGAGATATCCTTACCTCTGACCCTTCTCATCTCATTCTCACTAAGCTTTAATAGATCCTTACCATCATAGATGATCTCACCAGCTCTTATTCGTCCTGGAGGCATTGGAACTAAACGCATTACGCCACGTGCTAATGTTGTCTTACCTGCACCTGTCTCACCAACAAGACCTAAGGTCTTACCAACAGATAGACGAAGAGATACGCCATTTAAAGCTTCAACTACGCCATCATCTGTTTCATAGCTTATATTAAGATTCTTTATCTCAAGTAATGTATCAGACATATGGGCTCCTTAGTTCTTAAGTCTTGGGTCAAGTGCATCTCTCAATCCATCACCCATGACATTGAGAGCAAGAATAGTAAGCATTATTCCAAGACCTGGAATAACAGTAATATGCCAGCCTTCTCTTATGTATGATCTAGCACTAGATAGCATGCTTCCCCACTCTGGAGTTGGAGGCTGAATGCCAAGACCTAGGAACGATAGACCTGCGATAGATAAGATAGCGCCAGCAACACCAAGCGTTGCCTGAACAATGAGAGGTGCCATTGAATTCGGAATGATGTATTTGAAAATTATTCTCACATCACTTGCGCCAACAGCCTTAGCTGCCTCTATATACTCCTGGTCCTTAACAGTAAGCACAGATGCTCTGACTGTACGTGCAAAGGTAGGCACATAGCTTATTGAGATTGCTATAAGCACATTTACAAGGCTTGTTCCAAGAGCAGCAACAATAGCTGTAGCTAAAAGCATTGAGGGTATAGCTAAGAGGATATCCATAAAACGCATGATTACGTTATCTGTAACCTTGCCATAGTAGCCAGCAATTGAGCCGAATATTCCACCAACAATAACAGAGAAGAATATAGCAAACACTCCCATAAATAGTGAGTATCTTACAGCCCATAGCATTCTCAAGAAGATATCTCTTCCAAACTCATCAAGACCGAATATATGCTCCTTGCTAGGCCCCTTTAAGCGCATTCTCAGATTCTGCTTGATTACATGCGCATTATAGAAGGATTTATCTGTAACTAAATCTATTACTATTGTAGCTATTGCGATTGCCAACAGAAGGATTATAAAGGACATACCGACAAGAGCAAGCTTATTCTTTTTAAAGCGTCTCCAGGTCTCCTGCCATAGTCCTCTTCTCTTTGTCTCTCCACTCATACCTTTACCCTCCTTGCCTTAAAGCCTGCCTTTCTGTATTGGCTCTTGATTCTAGGGTCAATGAAGGCATAAACAAGGTCTACAATCAGATTTACTACCGAGAACATTATTGCAAGGAATATCGTTGCACCCATTACCATTGGAATATCCTTACTGTTTATTGAATCAACCATAAGGCGTCCAAGTCCTGGCCATGAGAATACAGTTTCTGTAAGCATTGCACCGCCAAGAAGCTGTCCGAATTGAAGTCCGACAGCTGTTACAATAGGAATCATCGCATTCTTAAGCATATGACGATATGTAACCTGCTTTTCGCTTATTCCCTTAGCTCTGGCAGTTGAAATATAATCCTGTCTTATCACCTCAAGCATGCTGGATCTTGTCATTCTAACTACAGTTGCAGCAGAGCCTGTTCCTAGCGTTAGTGCTGGAAGTACGATAGATCTTAAAAGCCCTGCAAAGCCTCTTCCCATTCCCTGGCTTGGAAGCCAGCCAAGCTTCAACGCAAAGAATAAAGATAATAGCAAACCTAGCCAGAAATTAGGCATAGATACACCGATCAAGGAGAGCACCATAGAGGTGTTATCGAGTGCTGAATATTGCTTTTTTGCAGATATTATTCCAACAGGAATACCAATGATAAGTGCTACGAATATGCCAGCAACAGCCAGAATGGCAGTATTAGGAAACTTATCTATAACCTGTGCCCATACGCTTAACTGGTTCTTATATGAGAGGCCTAAATCCCCATGCAGCATATCCCAGATGTACCTGAAGTATCTGACGAGGAGAGGCTTATCAAGACCAAGCTCCAGTCTTTTTGCCGCAAGTGCTTCAGCTGAGGCCTGATCGCCTAAGATTATAGCTGCAGGATCTCCAGGTGTCAGGTTCATTATAAAGAATACAATGAATGTAACTCCCAGCAGAATTGGAATCATGAGAAGGAGTCTCTTAACGATATACTTCCACATAATATTCCTCCATTTGTATATTCATGCAAATTATATGCACACATAATATGGCAAATTCAGAAAGTTCTACAATAGATTTAATGCAAAAATATTATTTTTAAAGCAAAACGCAACAAAAATACGCTATTTTTAATGAGTTTGTCTTAACTAACTATGTGTTTACGTGTAATTATTTATTAATCTTCTCAAGTAGTGAGATGAATTCAGCCTCTGCATCCTTTGACTTTCCAGAGTCCTCCACCCTCATCTCATCATATCCATAGAAGAATATAAGAGCATCAAATAGAGCTATAAAGGGCACATATGAGGATGTAATCCCTCTGAAGCCAGATAACCCAGGGCAGATGAAATGCATAGTGCTGAGCGAAACCAATGGAGAGCCCTCATAATCTGTGAAGGCTATTACCGAGATACCCCTATCCTTACATAGCTTAGAAAGCGCAACTGT
Source organism: Flexilinea sp. (assembly GCA_963638635.1). GTDB lineage: Bacteria > Spirochaetota > Spirochaetia > Sphaerochaetales > Sphaerochaetaceae > Ornithospirochaeta. Next base: position 1,472 of record CAVHSB010000061.1, on the reverse strand, counting down.
TGATGCTCCATATGGAGGAGTTGCAAGGCTTATAAGAAGAGTATCCTCTGCATTTGCAGATATTATTCTGCTTATTGTCTGATGGCTATCAGATAAATCCAATATTGATATCTCGACACCTATTGATAGGAATCTATAGCGAAGATATATAGCAGCAGTTCTGCTTGCATTATGAGCTGCTATATATATTCTTTTCTTCTTTTTTATGAGAGTCGCAGCTTCAATAAAGTCAGATGCCTTATTGTTAGAAAAAGCTCTGTCAACGCTTATACGCTCCGCTTCATATATTTTCTTATAGAACGATTCAACATCATCAGATGGATCTGCGATGAACTTCATTCTCTCAGAAGGCCTTGACCATTCAAGAACATAGTTCTGCAAGGCTTTTCTGAAGTCTGCAAAGCTCTCATAGCCAAGGCTTCTTGAAAAAGACATCAGGGTGACATCTGTACACCCTGCACCTTCTGCGAAATCCCTTATAGACAGAAAACAGCAATACGCAGGATTAGAAAGCACAAAATCAGAGATTCTGCGCCTTGTAGCATTCATTTCTTGGTAATCATTTTTTATTCTGTCTATAGGATTGGTCATCATTTATAGTCTCTGTATCTTCCGGTAATTATAGCAGTAATAAGGATAATATGCATAACATCCTTAAATGAGGAAGATTGATACTTGATTGTTCTTCCAGCTGGTCTTGTGACAGTAGGAATCATCTCAACAGCATCAGCCATGACAGTTGTAGCAAGATCCATCTCAAGATCAATTGGCTCTGAGGCCTTAACAACTGGAAGCTCGCCCTTCTTGCATCTCTCAACAGCACGTCTTACGCTTTCTCTGAACTTTGGCTCCAATGCAGATGGGCTATATAGCTTAGCAGCGAATCTGCCAAGACCTTCCTTTGTTCTGACAAATTCAGGCTTAAGCTTTGTATTCTTGAGTTCTTCCTCTAGAATGTCATCACCGGCAACAAAGGCTAGTGGAACGCCAAGAGTAGCTGCATAGTAGCTATTGAGCTCTACCTCTCCCATATACTCGCCATTGATTCTGATGTTATATAGTCCAGCAGAGCTATATGAGTGATCCATAAGAGCATACTTAGCACCAATCATTCCATGGTAGCCGACTAACATCAGCATATCATAGGAGGAATCCAATGTTGCAAGCATATAATCCTGTCTTGGATATCCAGAAATCATTGTGATTCTTGGATCGTCAAATGCCGCATAAGGAAGATTCTCTCCTCTTGCATGTGAATCACATAGTGTAATCTCTTCAATCTCTGGAGCTACCTTAAACAGCTCATCAATAACCCAATTAAGCTCTCTGATATATGCCTTACCAGCAGCACTTGGATCGCTAGACATCTCCTCCCAGCTTGTAAGCCCTGAGAGACCCTCTGTATCTAAGCTTATGAAAACCTTCTTCATATTTATCTCCTAAATAACCAAATTACTTTAACGCTATTTCAA